>DAINPX010000246.1:0-5241 GCA_036743235.1 Melioribacteraceae bacterium | reverse complement strand
GCTATTGAATTTGAAGTATGCGGAGATGAGCAAATTGTTTTTGCTGCAATCCATTCGGCATCTATAGCAACACCAATAGTATCGCCAACTATTCTACCAACCATTGTTCCCATTGTATGTGTTCCGTGGTCATCACAATCGCTTGGCATTGTTGAACCGCTCGGATCGAACCATGCTTGATTAGAAGGCACATGCTGACCGCGCCAGCGTGCATTTAATTGAGGGTGATTATAATCAACACCGGTATCAATACCCATTACCAATCTACCTTGACCTGTAATACCCATTTCCCATAATTTGTGAGCATTGATAATTTTTACACCAGCTTCTACACTTTCTGTACCCATCTCGGTTACCGTCCCTTTTTCCGGAGCATCCAATAACAACTCGGCATCCAAATCCATCTGGGCAATTTCTTGTCTTGTCATCATTTCATAAAAAAATGAAGGTTTGGCAATTACACTAAACATATTAGCAATCCAAAAGCGTTGATACGAAAATATTTCACCGCTTTCGGTTTTACTTTCAAATTGTTCAATAAAAGGTTGTTGAGTTTCGTTAGCCTTTTGTTGCAACGTTGTAATAACTTCATATGCACGCTGCTGAAGTGTAGCTTTTTCTTTGTAAAGTCTTGCGTCCAAGCTGTTAATATCAACTTGATCTTTAAGATAAATAAAGCCGTAAACATATTCGTCAGCTTTAGCATTCTGTAATGCTCGCTGCAATCGGGTGCTAACTTCCACCTGACCAAAGATTACTGTAGAGACTAATAACAAAAACAGTATTTTTTTAATCACATCCTACTCCGTTTTTTATAGTTAATAAATAATTTTTTATTTTAATTAAGTATTTATGATATAGATTGCAAAGTAATTTATTTTACAAAAAAAATCAAATTAAATATTTAAATCCCCAACTTTTTTATCTCCTAAAATGTAATAAATCACCAACGAGTCGGCACATAAATTGTTGTCTCCATCAATAAGCTTTACTTCTATTGTTGCAGTTTTATACGCCTGTTTTATTATTTTGGCACTTATTTTAATTTTCCCTCTATCTACATATATTGGTTTCTTAAATTTAACTTCTAATTTACCGGTTACTGCCATTTTATTTAATATTGAGGAGACTGTCCAAGATGCAATTTCATCGGAAAGTGTTGCAATAATTCCGCCATGAAGGATATTTTTATAACCGGCAAATCTTTGTTCGGGCTGCCAATATGAAATAATTTCATCACCGTTTTTGAAAAATTCCATATTTAATCCGTACTTATTATTTGGTGAACAGCCAAAACAATAATAATCTTCATTCCCCAAATAAATATTTTTTAGCTTTTCCATATTCCCCGTTTTTGTTATATTTTGAACATCAAAATAACAATTTAAATAAAATAAATGACTTATTCAATATTTGAAAGCGAAATTACCGTAAGACCCGATGATATAGACATGAATAACCATGTACATTATTCTAAATATTTAGATTATTTACTTTTGGCAAGATACGACCAGATGAAACGATGCTACAAAATGAGTATGGAAGAATTTATAGAAAAAGGTTATAGTTGGTTTGCCTCATCTGCAAATATAAATTATAAAAGCGGATTAAAACTTACTGATATTGCTATTGTAAGAACTCAAGTTAAAGAAATAAAACCCGCTCAAGTTGATGTAAATTTTTGGATTTTACGAAAATCCGATAATTCTATTTGCTGCTTTGGAAATGTACTTTATACATTGGTTTCCATTTCTACAGGAAAACCTTGCAGAATTCCTGAAGATGCCATAAAAAAATATTCAATTTAACTTTTATCCTTGACTTAATAGCTTTTATTAACTATTTTAATACAAATTTTGAAAATTGCATAGAGAGTGGTTAAAATGGTATTATTACCGCAATGTGTTAGCTGTAAACACTTTATTAAAACTACAGATGACGGAAGGGTGCTTTGTAAAGCTTTCCCTTACGGTGTTCCAAAAGAATTTTTGGAGAGTTCGGGGGATTTTAGAACTGATAACGATGCCAGTATAAAAGATAATAAAATTAGATTAGTTCACAGTAAAATTGACCCAAGACAAGAGGGTAATTATATTTTTTATTAAATTTTATTTCTAAAATACAGTTTGTTTTAATTTTATTGTTTGTTGGTTTATTACATTTTTAAATTATGCTTTTGTTTGGAATTTTTAGTTTATGCTTAGAATAGAATATTTGCGAGGTGGAATATGAATTATAAAGTTACAGATTCGGAAATTTTACATTATGGAAAAGTATTTGATTTAAAAGTTGATACTTTGATTTATGATAGCGGCAATAAAGGAATAAGAGAAATTGCCGTACACAAAGGCGGTGCCGTTGTAGTTCCTATTACGAATGAAGGGAAAATTGTTTTTGTAAAACAATTCCGCTACCCTTTACAAAAATTTTTACTGGAGTTGCCTGCCGGCAAACTTGAAGAAAATGAAGACCCTTATGTGTGTGCCGAAAGAGAATTGACAGAAGAAACGGGTTATATAAGCACTAATATAAAACCATTGGGTAAAATTTATACTACGCCCGGTTTTTGTACAGAACTATTGCATATTTATCTTGCTACTTCATTAACTATGCATAACTACGATAGAGAAGAAGGTGAATTTGGAATGACTGTATTAGAGCTTCATCCAAAAGAAGTGGTAAGGCGAATAATGTTTGGCGATATTGTTGATGCTAAAACTATTTGCGGTATCTTTTATTACTTGAATAGGGAAAATACTTAAAAAGTAAACTATTAAAAAAATTATATATGGCTTAAATATTTTATTAAGCCATATATAATAATGTTTTCGCTTTTACAAATTTTCCTCATTTAGCGTATTACGTATAAACCTTTCTGATACTCCCAAAAAACGAGCAAATTTTTTAATTGTAATATTCTTTTCTCTCAAATTTCTGCTATACTTTATTATATATTTTTTTCGTAATTGATTTATTGGTGTTTCCGAAAAATAAATATTGGATTTTTTAAATCTATTGAAAAGTTTAATGAAATTTTCAAATCCTATTAATTCTATTATTTCGTTATATTCATCAGTAAATTCCGATTTATAATCTAACTCTTTGATCCAGCTTTCCATCGACACCTCATTTTTTTGTTTCATTTATGACAAATATTGTGTATATTGCAACACGAATATATTCATTTTTGATACAATTTGCAAGAAAAAAGTAACATATATGATACAATTTTAATTTTATGTCAATTGGAAAAAGACTAAAACAATTTGCCGAGAATAACTTCAGTTCTCATACCGAATTTGCAAAAGCAATAGAAATTGGACGAGTAAACTTATATAGGTATTTTAACGATACGGTTTTACCCGGCAGCGAAATTTTACAAAAGCTTGCAAGTATGGGATGCGATTTAAATTGGCTTTTAACCGGTGAATTTAAAGTTAATTCCATTAATAAAAAAATAGAAGACACTGTTTATATTCCTATTGAATCGGCAGAAATTAATTCTTTACCTCGTTTTCTTGAATACCCGTTTTTAGGCTCTATACCCGCAGGAAATGCCGAGATTGTTGATTTAAACGACTGGGTTCAAAAAATGGTAATTGACTACAGCCCTAACGACCATGCATTATTAATGATAGATAAAGAATTTGGATATTCTATGACTCCCATAATACAACCTGGTGATATCGCCTTAATTAGCTTTAGTAAAAAGCCGGAAAAAGGACGCCCTGTTGCGGCACGTTGGGATGAAACAAAAGGAGCTATCAAAATTTTAAATTACGATGATAAAGCCCCAAATGTAGTTTGGCTTCACTCTTCAAATAGTGCAGAACCTTCTATTTGTGTTGAAAGAGAAAAAGTAAAATTATATCCCGTTGTGGCTTTCTTTTTAACAGGTCGTATTTATAATGCTTCTTAAATCTAATAAACCAATTAATTGCAAAAAAGGTACACTATTATTAACCGATATTAGAGATTTAGATAACAAATTCTATTTTTCAATTACTGCCAATAGGTACTTACATAAACTTTATGAATGTGAAAACATTAAAGCAAATAAAATTAATTACGGTAAAAATGTAATTTTATTCCCCGATTTATCTTGTTCGTGTAATAATTTTAAACCATCCGAATTAATATTGGATAACTTTTGTATTCATATAAGAAAGAAAATTTTATTTTCATTTAAGGAAAAGCTTTTGCCGTTAAGTTTTTTATTATTAAGCGATTACCGAAATGATACTGAAATTTACGAATTTTGCAATCCAAATTTTTTTAATATATACATAGCACTTTACCCCTATAAAAAGTTTGTTTCTATTTATTACGCTGATAATAAATTACAATATAAAAAGATAAAATATTACCCCTTTAAAAGTGCATTTGAATTTGGAATAACTTTGGATAATAATTTGAACACTTACTACTTTATTAAAAGTGTAATTAAAGAAGTAAAAATAATAACCGATGTGGTAAAAGAAGTGTAATAAAAAGTAAAACTAATATATTTCCGCTCCCAAAAGCCAATGACCACAACAGAAGCAGTTAGGAGCGGAACTTTTTAAATGAAAACTAATCCGTCATTCTACGTAAAAACGAACTGCTGTCTAATTCGTCAATATCATCTATTGTATGAGTTGTTTCAATAATAGGGTTTAACGAATCCGAAATAAGTGTTTCTACTTTATAACCAACAGGTATAAAATCCGAGTTATCTTCCGTTAATTTTTGTTTTTCGACATTCCGCAAATAAGCCGGAATTTTTAAATCTTCCAAATTTGTAGTTTGTTCTGCATATTGAATAGAAGTTTTTACTTCAGGAGTTTTAGCAGTCGGAATTGCAGGTGCAGGTTTTGAAACCACAGTAGGTTGAGGTGCTGCAACAGGTGTTTCGTTCTGTTTTATTTCTTCAAAACCTGTGGCAATAACAGTGTAAGAAACCTTATCTCCCATTTCTTCATTAACTACCCAGCCAAAAATAATATCGGCTTCATCTCCTGCTGCTTTAAATATTACATCATTACCGGTATCAATTTCGTCCATAGAATAATCTTTACCGCTAGTAACGTTTAATAAAATTCGTTTAGCACCACGTATGCTCATACCTTCCAATAACGGTGATGAAATAGCATTTTCTGCAGCCTGAATAGAACGGTTTTCTCCTGCGGCAATACCAATACCCATTAAAGCAGTACCGCCGTTAGACATAACCGTTTTTACGTCTGCAAAATCCACATTAAT
>DAINPX010000245.1:0-5260 GCA_036743235.1 Melioribacteraceae bacterium | reverse complement strand
ACCTTCTTTACGTTCAATTGATGATATTATTGCAAAACCATTAGAAACAAAACCTGATAAAAAATATTATATAGCTTTGGGATTTACAAGTACACTTCTTTTAATCGGTGTTATTTGTGTAAGCTTATCGTTTTATTACGGAGTTGGCATGTGGGGGAATAATAACCCGGTTGGTTGGGCGTTTGATATTGTGAACTTTGTTTTTTGGGTCGGAATTGGTCATGCAGGTACATTAATTTCCGCAATACTATTTCTGTTTAGGCAGAAATGGCGTAACGGAATTGCGAGGTTTGCCGAAGGAATGACCATATTTGCAGTAATGACTGCAGGATTGTTTCCTGCAATACATGTCGGAAGACCCTGGCTTGATGGTTATTTATTCCCTTATCCCAATCAACATTCTTTATGGGTAAATTTTACTTCTCCTTTATTATGGGATGTTTTTGCGGTTTCGACATATTTTACTGTTTCCTTTATCTTTTGGTATGTTGGGTTAATTCCCGATTTTGCCACTTTACGCGATAGGACTGCAAATAAAATAAAAAAAATAATATACTCTGTATTTAGCTTAGGCTGGCGACATTCCAATCGTCATTGGCAACATTACGAAATGGTCTATTTAATACTTGCGGGATTTGCAACACCTTTAGTGTTATCTGTACATACAATAGTAAGTTTTGATTTCGCGGTATCTATTTTACCGGGTTGGCATACTACAATATTTCCTCCGTACTTTGTTGCAGGTGCAGTATTTTCTGGCTTTGCGATGGTACAAAATGTGTTAATATTTATTAGAAAAATATTTAATTATGAACATATTATTACGCTTAATACATTGGAAAAAATGAATAAGGTTATGCTACTGACCGGTATGTTAGTGGGATATGCTTATGGAATGGAATTTTTTATGGCATGGTATAGCGGTGTACAGGCAGAGCAATTTACTTTTATAAACAGAGCTTTTGGTCCTTATGCTTGGGCGTATTGGATTATGGTATCTTGTAATGTAATCTTTCCGCAACTGTTTTGGATTAAGAGAATAAGGCGTTCAATACCTATTATGTTTATTATTGGCGTTTTTGTTAACGTAGGAATGTGGTTTGAAAGATTTGTAATTACGGTTACTTCATTATCGCGAGATTATTTACCGGCAAGCTGGGCATACTATAAACCTACTTTAATAGATTTTGGAATTTTAATAGGAAGTTTTGGATTATTTTTTACTTTATTGTTATTATTTACTAAAACATTACCGGTTGTTTCTATTGCCGAAGTAAAAGCAGTAGTTGATGGAGCACAACCTACTAACAAGGAACATTAATATGAACGAAAAGATTATTTTTGCATATACTGCATTATTTGATAAACCGGATGATATTATTAAGGCTGCAAAGTCAACTGAAGAAGCCGGTTATACAAAATATGACGTTAATACTCCTTATCCTGTTCATGGGCTCTTTTCTGCGATGAAATTACCTCCCTCTAAATTAGGTTATGTTGCTTTAGTAGTCGGTTTATCTGCTGCAATAGGTATCCTTTTAACAATGTATTGGATAGCTGCAATAGATTACCCTATAAACATTGGAGGAAAGCCATTTTTCTCTTTTCCGGCTTTAGTCCCTATTATTTTTGAAGTTACTGTTTTATCTGCTTCAATTGCAACTGTTTTAGCATTATTATTTTACTTTTTCAAATTTCCAAATAATAGTTATCCTTTGCACGATACAAATTATATGAAAGCGGTATCTTCCGATAAGTATGGTTTATGTATCCTTGCAGATGATCCAAAGTTTAGTATTAAAGATGTTGAGGATTTTATTACATCTCTAAGTCCCATTCATAAAGAAATTATTTATTTTGATGAGGAAGAATTAAAGGTAAAACCAAATATTTTAGAACCAAAATTTGTTACATTTTTAATTGTAATCGGAATTTTTATTTCGGGAATAACTTATTTTACATTAAATAAATTGATGTATATGGAACCCTTTACATGGATGATGATACAAACTAAACCAATACCTCAAGAAGAAAGTAAAATATTTGCAGATGGATATAGTATGCGTGTTCCGATAAAGGGAACAATATCTAGAGGACATATGCCATATTTGTTTTATGGAAAGCCTGAGGAAGCATCAGTAAAAATGCAAAATCCACTAGCTTTTAGTAAAGTAAATTTAGAACTCGGAAAAAATAAATATAATATTTATTGTAGTCCTTGTCACGGAAATTTTGGTGAAGGTGATAGTCGTCTTAGAGGTCAATTTCCAAATCCACCTAGTTTACATTCAGCAAAAGTATCTAATTGGTCAGACGGTCGAATTTATCATGTAATTATGGAAGGTCAAAATGTGATGCCGTCTTATGCTTCACAATTAAATATAAATGAAAGATGGGCAGTTGTCCTTTATGTAAGAGCACTTCAAAGATCATTAAATGCTAAGGAGTCTGACTTAAAATGAGTTCTCCAAATGAAAAAATTGAATTTGTTAAAAAACCATTTCCAAGTAAAATATTAAATATTGGAATGATTTGTTTTGTTTTAGGTGCAGTTTTAATAATTGCAGGTTATTTTGTTGACCATACACGGGCTGCGTTTAGTAATTTAATAATTCTAATGGTACTAATTAGTGTCGGCTTGGGTTCTTTGTTTTTTATAGGTATTGAATACATTGCAGGTGCTGTTTGGAGTACTGTATTTAGACGAGTTCCTGAGTTTTTAGGCGGTGTTTTATTAATTGTTCCGTTAATTGCCATCCCGGTATTCTTAAACTCCCATGGACTTTATCATTGGACACACGAAGAAGCGGTGCAATCTGATGAAATATTATTGAATAAATCGAGCTATTTAAATTTGAACTTCTTTTTAATTCGATTAATTTTTTATTTTATTCTCTGGATTGGATTTTATTTGTTTTTAACCAAAAATTCTAAAAAACAAGATAAAACTAATGATGCCAAGCTATCTAAGATTAATATTAAAATTTCGGCAATTATGATGTTATTTTATGCAATTACTATTACTTTTGCGGCAGTTGATTTACTTATGAGTTTAGAACCTCATTGGTTTTCAACTATTATAGGTGTATATTACTTTGCAGGAACTTTACTTGCCGGTTTATCGGTTGCTACCTTTTTTATTGTATATTTTAATGAAAACGGTTACTTAATAAAAGGAATAGTAAGTGATCATTATTATAGTTTAGGTGCTTTTTTATTTGCTTTTACAAACTTTTGGGCTTATATAGCTTTCAGCCAATTTTTGCTTATATGGTATGCAAATTTACCTGAAGAAACATTTTGGTATTTACACAGGTGGGAAGGAAGTTGGATTTATTTTTCAATTGCCTTAATTATTATAAGGTTTGTTATTCCTTATTTTTATCTTTTATCTCAACCGTCAAAAATGAATCCCAAAAAATTACTTTTTGCATCGGTTTGGATATTTTTTGCACATATAGTAGATATATTTTGGTTGGCAATGCCAACATTAAATAAAAATAACGTACCGTTAGGGTGGATTGAACTTTCAATTCCTCTTTTATTAGTCGGATTAATTATTATCGTTTTGTATTTTAGATATAAAAGTAGTAATTTGGTACCGATTGGAGACCCAAAATTAAAAAGAAGTATAGATTTTAGATTATAAGTTGAGATATTAATGGAAAATAGAAAATTTGAACCTGAAATAGACTTTAAAGAGTTGGTAAAAAATCCGATAAGGCTTTTTGGTTGGATATATCCGTTATTAATTATTTTAATGTTAGGAATCGGAATATTTTTTGTTAAAAATCTTGATAATATAAATAAGAACAAATTCTCTCCTTTATTGACAGATTCCTCTTTTGTTAAGAATGAGGTTGATATATCAATGAAAAAGGGCGGAATTGTTCCGGCAGTTGATATTGCTTTAATAAGTTCTCCTTCTGATGATTTTATTAATAAAGGCAAAGAACTTTATTTAGCTAATTGCTCTTCTTGCCATGGTGAATTAGGAAAAGGAGATGGGGTTGCCGGGTTATCATTAAATCCCAAACCGCGTAATTTTCTTGTAACCGATGGTTGGACAAACGGAAGAACACTTTCGGATTTATACAAAACTTTACAAGAAGGAATTATTAAAAACGGAATGGCAGCATATGAATATCTACCTGCTTCGGATAGGCTTGCAATTATTAGTTTTATAAGAACTTTTACTAATTTTCCGGAAATAACCAATGATGAAGTAGCTTTGCTTGATGTTACATATAAACTATCGGAAGGTACAAAAGTGCCTAATACAATACCTATATCACTTGCTTCTGAACTGATAATAAATGAATATAGTAATAAAATAAACGAAAAAACAATTATTAATCTTTCTAATGAACTAAGTAATAACGTAAAAATATCCGAAAACGTAAATAATATTCAAAAAATCCAAAAATTATTATTTATTCCGGATTCAATTTGGAATAAAAATGTACTTGTTAGTATAGTAACTCAAGATCCTTATAATTTTGGGATGAAAAGTTCTGTGGCTTTTATGAAAAATTCTGATTGGGATTTAATGTTTGCTTTATTAAACAAATACCGCGTTAAATAAATGATGAAATACAGTATTATTTTTTTATTAATATTATTTTATTCTGCAATGTTTTCTCAAACAAAACAGATTGATGTTGGTATTGATGAAAAGTTGAACACTTATTTACCAAAAGATGCTGAATTCATAAATTCAGACGGAGAATTAGTTACTATTGATAAAATTATTAATAAACCTACAATTTTATCATTAGTTTATTTTGAATGTCCGGGGATTTGTAGCCCATTACTTTCGGAGTTAAGCCATACAATTGAAAAAGTAGATTTAGTTGCGGGAATTGATTATCAAATAATCAGTTTAAGTTTTAATGATCGTGAAGATTTTAGGCTTGCAAACAAGTGGAAGAATATTTACTTAAGCGGAATGAAAAAGCAGATTGACCCAAAAGCTTGGATATTTTTAACAGGGGATAGCCTTAATATAAAAAAACTTACAAATTCAGTCGGTTTTTATTTTAAGCCATATAATAAAGATTTTGTACATGCTGCAGCTTTAATTGCAATTTCGCCTAATAAAAAAATCACGAGATATATTTTTGGAACAAGTTTTAATCCGTTTGATGTAAAGATGGCATTAATTGAAGCAAAGAGCGGAAAGTCTAATCCTACTATATCAAAAGTTTTGGAATTTTGTTATAGTTATGATCCGGCGGGTAGGGAATATAAATTGAACGTT
>DAINPX010000244.1:0-5276 GCA_036743235.1 Melioribacteraceae bacterium | reverse complement strand
CCTTCTATATAAATACTTAATTAAAAATTATTTTCCGTATTTGTCGGTATATTTTTTAAAGAATTCAGCAATATTACGATATGATTTTTCAAGCGTCTTTTCATCAGGTAAAAATACTACTCTAAAATGTTTAGTACCGGGGCGTTGACCAAAACCTGAGCCGGGAACAACAACAACACCGGTTTCTCTAATTAACTCCGAAACAAAGTGATTATCATCGTGTGAAAAATGTAATTGTGGGAAAGCATAGAAAGCACCGCCCGGTTTAACGCAAGAAATTCCTTCAAATGAATTTAACATTTCAAAAGTAATATCGCGTCTTCTTGTTAGCTTTTCCATAGCTTCGGTTAAATGGCTTTGATCTCCTTCCAAAGCTAATTTAATTGCATATTGTTCCGGATGATTTGCAGATAAACGTGAACGTAATAATTTGTTAATAGCTTCTATATAATCGCTTAAAACCGCTTTATTACCGCTTACTACCCCCCAACCTATACGGAATCCGGGAACAATATAATTTTTGGATAATCCGCCGAATGTAATTACAGGGACTTCGCTATTTAAAGAAGCAATGGAAATTAATTTATTATCGTCAAACAATAGTTTATCATAAATTTCATCGGCAAAAATTACCAATTTATGTTTTATTGCAAGGTCAATAATTTGTTGTAAAGTTTCTTTTTTGCAGTTACTGCCGGTCGGATTGTTAGGATTAATTAAAATTATAGCTTTAGTCTTTTCGTTAATTTTACTTTTAATATCTTCTATATCGGGTTGCCAACCGTTACTTTCATCTAAGTAATAAGGATTTTCCATCATTTGCAATTTACTTTGAATAGCAGTATATAACGGATATCCGGGTGTTGGAGTAAGAACGTTTTCTCCGTCATTAACTAATGCAGTTAAGCAAATATCAATAGCTTCACTAGCACCGGTAGTAACAAATACATCTTGAATATTGGTAATACCTTTACGTTCTGCTTCGCGTGCAATAGAATCTACAGCTTCTTTAATACCCGAAGAAGGAGAATAACCATTTAAGTTTTTTAACATTGCTTGATGTGTTGCATCAATAATATGACGTGGTGTTTGGAAATCGTACAAGTTTGGGTCGCCGATATTTAAATATAACATCTCTTTTCCGGATTTAGCAGCTTCATTTGCAACTAATATAATATCTCTTACAGCATACTTTACATTTTCCGTTCTAACTGCCGGTACAATTACATAATCAATCATCTTAATCTCCAAAATAAATAAAAATAATTATTAAAATTAATTATTAAAATTAATTATTAAAATTAATATTATTAAACTTTATAAGCAATACCAAATTATAACAATAAAAATTACAAAGTATAAAATAACAAACGTTAAAGAGGTGTTAATTAAAAAAATAGCTTTCAAAAATTTACGATAAATCAAATAAATTCGATTTTATTTTGAATTTTTTTTATTTTTTTTTATTTTTGTATTGAATGAGCCAATGTAATAATTCCCCACCATGTAATTACTGCATTAAGTTCGTTTTTTAATTAATAATATACAGGAGAAAAATAAGGATGAGAATATCTGTTTATGCTTTTTTATTGTTTGTGTTAGTCGGAAATAGTTTGTTTAGCCAAAGTATTAATGATTTGATACCTAAAAACGAATCTTTTTTTATACAATCATATCAAGAGTATAATAGAAGTAATAAGGGTTTTTGGGATATACCGGGAGGAGAAGATAAAATTAAAGAAGGAGCTGATATCCAAGTATATGAACTAAGCGATAGAGCAAAAGACAGAAGATATATGATTGAAAATTCTTCAAAAGCCGGTTATGTTAGAATACATATTGAAGGTGTTGCCGGTTATATAGATATTAAAAGTAAAAAGAACAATAACGGTCAGAAGATACATATATGGGGACCAAATAATGATTGGAATCAGAATTTTAGTTTTAAATATATAGGCAACGGACGTTTTAAAATTTATAATGAAAAAGGGAAAGTAATCTGTTTATCCGGTCGTAATTCATCTAATAAATCGGATGTTTGTATTTGGGATGACCATGAAGGACCATGGATGGAGTGGTATTTAATAGATGCGGAAACAAACAAACCTTTTATTCCGCAAACAAAACAATTTGTAAATAATAATTCAGATCCCGTTGTTGTAGGATTAATTAACGAAATTGATCAAACGTATTCTAATATTAAAAATACCGAAGCTCAATCATCTTCAGCTCTTCAAAAGTTGTTTAGAAGCAATAAAACAGCGGGTAACGGTAGCTCTATTGCTCAAAATGTAAGCGATATAAATTCAAGAGTTAATGATACCCAAAGTGCATTAAATCCATTTTCAAGATTTCCGATAATTGGTGCCCCGGTAAAAGTTTTATCAACTACGTTAGGCTTATCTTTAGGGCAAATTTCAAAAGCGGATAATGTATTAAAAACTATTAAAGAACCGGTATTGGATAAAACAAGCGAAAATGTTAATTATGCTTTAATTACAAATATTTTGGTAAACAATAAATTAAATTATCTTAAAATATATTTGGAAGAAAAAAAGCAAACAATTGCATCTAGTGAAGAATGTAAAAATCCAGCAGTTCGTGATGCTATTACTTCAAAAATTAAAAATGAATTAGCCGGATTTAATAGTTTTAGTCAATCTGTTAACGGAAAATTTAATTCTATTGGTACTGAATGTAATAAATTAAATAAGTTGGATAAAGCTTTTGATAAATTTGATAACGGACTAAATAAATTTGATAACGGTTTTAAAAAAGTTGACAAAGTAGCAGATGAAATTAATGAGGTGTTAGATAAAAGATTTAAAAAAGAAATTGCTAAAGTAAAAATAAATATTAGCGTAAGAGATGTTTTGGAAGGCGGAAAAGTTGGTAAATTATTTGATAAGTATGTAAATGAATTTGTTAAAGATGCCTTCAAACCTTTAATGAATAAATTAAACGAAAAGTTACCCGCATTTCCCGAAGCAGATGAGTTAAAAGATTCATTTAGAGAAACTTTGGACGTTACTAAAAAAATAAGAACCGAAAGCGAAGAAATAGAGAAAGAATCCGTAAAAATAAATGTAAGTAGAACATAAAAGTTTTTTTATTCCGGAAATCCCCTTCTAAAGGGGATTTTTTATTTGGAGAAAAAATTTAATTTTAATAATTTAAATTAATAAGTGTAATCAATTTATGAGGTATTTGAGAATGAACAAAGGCGGATTTTCTTGGAAGCGGTTAATAGGTATAACACGAGTAAAACAAAATTTTGCTCGAAAAACAGGAATACCTACATCCAAGAGCGGATTGGAGAGAAAAATTGGCGGAATGATTTTAGGAAAAGGGTGTTTGATAATTTTATTTGGTGCAATTGTTTTGGGTAGTTTAATTAATTTGATATAATTAATAATTTTTAATTATTCTATTAGTAATTTGTAATAATATCAAAGAAAATTATACATATTTTATTAATAAAAGTAAAATTAAAAAGATTAATTCGCTTGCAAACGGGTTCATTTTTAATTAGTTAAGTTTTTCTCTTCTATTAATTAATCCCCACGGGATTAAAAAGATGGAAAGGATATAAGATTGAATAAATTTTAATAATTAATAATATTAATTAATGTATTAATATTATTTTAAAAACATATTTTATTCTAATTTGTAATAAAAAGAATTGGGTGAAATAATAAGACAAAATTATACTTTAATGGTAGAAGGCTGAGATTTATTGATTATAATTAGATGTTTAAATTTAACTAAGGTCTTACAAAAACAAAAGACGCCGAAAAATATCGGCGTCTTAATTTATAATAAATTTTTAATTAAACTAATAATTAAAAAACTCTGCTTCCAACTTTTGGTTGATAATACCATTCAACATCTACATATGCAGGATTTCCCACAGTGCCACCGCCAAAACCAACAATTTTTATTTTGCTGTAATTTCCGTCATTATCAAATAAATAAACGTAATTTGTTTCTCTATCCCCCATACTGTTAACCCAACTACCGTCTCTTACCGGTGAGTCTTTTCCGTCTGTTAAATCAGTTGCGTTGCCAACTTTAAACCATGTTTCTCTTGTCATACCGCTTGAGCCGTTTGCACTTCTAACAATAAATCCGGTTGAAGAATAGAAAATATCAACATCGGTTTTATTAGTTGAAGAAATACCATATGCATTTCCGGTAGATAAATCCAGCCCGCTTGGTTGAGCTGCCGTAGTACCAACTGTTTCCCATAATCTGGCGGTAAATTTAGTAGGTTTAGGATCCATATTAATATCATATGTTGAAGTTTGGTTTAAGTTAACCGTAACTGCAAAAGTAGAATCGAAATAAGTATCTTTTACTAATTTAACCGTATGTGCACCAATCGGTAAATAGTTTAATGTATCCGGTGTAACTTTACCGGTATTAACGCCGTTTAACCAAATTTGAGCACCTACCGGTGTAGATTTGATATCTAAATTTCCTCTGAAGTTCTCTTTCATCACAATATTAATAGTTTCCGTAGCATCACCTGCAACGTTAACAGTATAAGAAGTATCTAAATAATTTGCAAGTACTAATTTTACAGTATAAACACCCGGTGTTAAATCTTTTAATGTATCGGGAGTAACTTTATTTGTATTAGTACCCGACAAATAAATTTTTGCACCGGCAGGGGTTGATTTAACAATAATTTTACCTTTAGGAGCAGGAGCTACCGGGTTATCTTCTTCATCACTACAAGCAGTAAAAATTAACAAAGGTAATAATAACAATAACAATAATTTTTTCATTTCGTTTACTCCCTATTATTTTTTAACAAGATTAAAGTTTACTTTTGTACCGTCCACATTCATTGTGAAAGTACCGGAAAATTTGGATAAGTCATCAGACAATTTGCCGTTATATTTACCCGCATACCTACTATGTAGCATATCTTTCATTGTAATAGTTTTAGTATCAGGGTTAAATTCACCGCTAACTTCTTGGTTAATAACTTCACGGTAATTAATAGTTATTTTACCTTTAAAGGTTTTTTCCGTTTGCTCCGTAATTACCAAAGTAGTTTGACGACTATCAAAAACGCCTGAATAAGTTCCTTTAATATCGGCAATAGAAGGTGCCTGTGGTTGTTCTTGTGCCGGCTGTTCGGTCGGTTTATTTGTTTCGTTATTTGTGGTTTCGGTTTTGGGCTTTTCTTCTTGTTTTTTTTCTTCTTGTTTGCCGCAACCAACAACTAATATAGCAAAAATTAATAAAATAAAACTGATAAGTTTTAT
>DAINPX010000243.1:0-5279 GCA_036743235.1 Melioribacteraceae bacterium | reverse complement strand
TGTTTTCCAAATAAGCTTGCCCTAAAAATTCATTAACGTTTTGAACATCATCGGTTGTATATTCATAAGTAATGTTAAGTTCATTTTTTGTAAAACTAATATTAAACAATTTTGCAATTTCTGCTATTCTATCAACAACATGGTATTTTGAACTATCAAGTCTTATAATAGTTTTTGAATAAAGAGATAAATTTTCCTTTTTTAATCCAAATACTAATGAATTGGAAACTAAGCTTAATAAAAAACTAACTGTTGCAGATGTATCATCGTGTAAATCCACAATACAATCGTAATTTTCAGATAAAATTGTTTTCCTAAATTCAATAAAACCTTTCAACCCTTTCTTAAACACAAATGTCTTATCAACAAATCTCTGTCCGGCAAATATAAAATAATTCTTTTTATCTGCTAAAACATGTACAGTAATTTTTAGTTTAATTTTTAAAATATTTATTAGCGGAGTTGTGACTAACGCATCTCCAATTCTATTTAATCTTATAAAAAGAACCTTTTTATTATTAAAATCTTTTATCTCTTCAATTTTATTGTTGTTTTTATAATAATTTAAAAACAATTTTAAGATAAAATTTTTTAATATTATTTCAAATCGTTTAATCATTTAGTTTAATATTATTAGCATGTATTAAATATTCAATTTTTTGCATTATTTTTGTAATTGGTAAGTCAATAAAACATTGGTGCTGTTTTGGACATACTAATAAGTTACATGCAATACAATCCAGCTCCTCATTTCGTACCCAAGCATTATTTTTTCCGTAAGGACCTTGTAAATTAGGGTCTGTTGGACCGTTAATTGATAAAGTAGGAATCCCTAAACCCGCAGATATATGCATCGGTCCGCTATCGTTAGCAATAACAAGCTTACACTTCTTTATTATTGCTGCCATCTCTAGTAAAGAAGTTGGAGGAGCAATAACAGCATCTTCTTTCATATATTTTTTTATTAATAAAACTTCTTCTTTATCATCAGGACCCCATAATAATAAAATTTTTACTTTATTGTAACACTTAATTATACTGTCGGCAATTTCGGCAAATTTAATAGGATCGCACTTTTTCGATTGCCAACCTCCTCCTGGTATTAAGCAAAATACTAAATCCGAATTATTAAAATTATCCTTAAAAATCAATTCCGCATAATTAATTGCTTCAATATCAATTCCTACATACATATTTTTACTAATAATTGGAAAACCTGTATCTTTTAATAATTCTAAATGTAAGTCGGCAGCATGAGTTTTGCCTCTTTCAAACGGTCCAAATATATTATAAGCATATGTTCTCCCTTTGTAGGGAAAACCGGCACGGTACTTTGCTTTGCTAAAGTAGGTTATTTGTGCACTTACAGGATTTGAAAAAAAATCTATTACCAAATCATAACTATTTCTTCTAATCTCAAAAAATGTTTTTATTCGTTTAATGAGACTTTTTCGATTGAATGGGATTACTTTGTTAATTTGGTTTAAGGGTTTTAAAATTGGTGTACTTGGATAATCAGTCAAAAAGTCAATCTTGGCATTTGGCAAAAAAGCTTTGATATTATCTAAAACAACAGTAGTTAATACTACATCTCCAATACCACGTAATTTTATCAGTAGTATATTATTTATCTCTTCAAATTTAATTTTATTCATTCATCGTAATATTTTTGTAATATAAAAATAGATAGAGGGCGATAAAAAAGAGACCAAAATTCTCTGCAATTTTTGTATAACTTGCTTTTACATTTATGCTGTTTCCGTAACAACCACAATCAATATTTAATCCTCTAATAATTGCACTAAAAACCAATATATTAAACAAAATTAATAGAATCATGTAAATTGTTAGACATTCTTTAATATACTTATTAAATATTAATAATATACCGATAAATAATTCAAGCCAAGGTAATATCAAAACTATAGAATACGAAATATAATCCGAAAAAATTTTATAATTATTTATCGAATTAAAGAAAGAATTTGGAGAGTTTATTTTTTCAATTCCTGCAAAAATAAAAACAATTCCCAATAGAAATCGAAGAAAAAACAAAAAATATTTATTAGTTAAAAATTTCATTTTATTTCCTAAAAATTGGATATCTAAGTTCAATCCATTTTTCAAAACCTTCGGAATAAACAAAAACATTTTTAAAACCATTGGTTTTTAATTTTGTAGCTAATCTTCTACTTAAATCACAATCATCGGCACTACAATAGGTAATATAAATTCCATTTTTATCCAATAATTTAATTATCGGATTATTGGGGTTATAATTATATTCAGGAATATTTATTGAATTGAGAATATGGGAATCGGAAAATTCCCACGAGTCTCGAGCATCGATAAAAAGGGCGTCATTTTTATTAAAAAAATCTTTGGCTTCGGAAGTATTAATTAATCTAATAATTTTGCTTTTATCTTGATAATTATCAGATTTTGCTGCATTTTCAATATCTGAATTAACGCGATAACCAAGTAGATTATTATTTTTATAGAAATTAAATAAAAGACCAGTTGTTATCGAAATAAAAATAATTAAAATAATATTTTTGTAATTTATATTCATTGATAAAAATTATTAAAATTGTGCCGAAAAATAACAATTTATATATTAAGTTACAAGATTAATCGGTATCCGAAATATACTCACATTCAGCCGGAATTTCAGGTTTAACTAAAAGCACATCTTCTTTAAGTAAAGCAACTTGACCAACATTCATCCCTTTTCTTTTAATCACGTATTTTTTTAATGTATATACAACAGGAACAATTCCCGCAGTTTTTGCTTTGCTATGATAAGCAGTTATTGAAGCGGCTATTTTTAAAATGTTTTTTAGTATTACTTCTTTTGTGTTTTCTATTCTTAAAACGGCATGTGATCCCGAAGTACCTCTTACATGGAACCAAAAGTCATTTTGTTTGGCAAATCGTGTAGTTAAAAGATCATTATTAGTACTATCTTTACCGACAAATAATTTATATTTGCCGGCAATTAAATATACACGAAAATTATATTTTTCTTCATTTGAAGAATCTTTATTTGTTTTCATATTTATTTTTAATTCTTTAATTATTTGTTCAAGTTCATCAATTGACAGTTCATCATAATTATATTTTTTATAAACTAATAATTCATCAAATTTTTTTGAATATTTTTCTAAAAGTTCAATAGATTTTTGGAAACTCAGTTTTTCATTTGTGGCTTTATCAAAAAAATAGTCAATATTTTTTTTTATATCTATATCTTTTTTAATTTTAATATTTATTTCTTTATTGTTTTCATAACAAAATACAGTAATTGTTTCGTCATCAATTTTTTTATAATTATATAAATTTGTTAAAATTAAATTTCCAAAGTATCTATATAAGTATTCCTTATTACCTTCCGAAATCCTTTTTCTTAAATTATTAAGTTTTTCGCTAAGTCTTTCCAGTTCCTTATCAATAAACCGAGTTATAGATTGTATTAAGATTGAAATTTTCTTTGTTTTAAAACTTAAACTTAAATAATAAATTATTGCATCGTTAACATTAGTAAAAATTCTTTCATGTTTTTTATAGCTAAGATTAATATTAAGTGGTAAAAATGATATTTTATTTAATGAAGAATTCCAATAAACAGATATATCATTATTCATTATTTGTGTTATTACTTGTCGTTTTGTTTCTGTAAAATCATTATAATTTTTAAATAATAATTCGGATAGTATTGAAAAAGTTTTGTTTTCAAAGAATTCCTTGTAATTATTTATTATTAAATCATCATTGTTAGAATAAAACTCTAATTTATTGAATAAAATGCATTTTTTCTGTAAATTTTCAAATTCCGATTTTTTAAAGCTTTCTATTCTATCAATTGAACAAATTATTACATTAGAATTTGGGCCCGAATAGAAAAAATATAAATTACAAGTAGAAAGCGTAATTTTTAAAATTCTATCGCTTTTACAGAATTGTACTCCAATTATTTTTGCAGGTAAAAAATTTGTAAAAAATGATATTACATTTTTCTTTGCCTTTTTGTGTTCGTTTTTAATATAAAAAATAGGGGAATTTGCTTTAGTAGAAAAAACTAAGTGTTTATCGGGATAATCTTTATCCCCTAAAATCTTAAAAAGTATTTGATCTTTTTCTTGTGTAAATGCTTCAAAAAGATTTTGTCCTTTTAAAATATTCGCAATTTCATCTACGTGTCGTTTTAAGTATAAATAATTATTAAACATAGTAAAATAATAGGTTGTACTGTTTTTGAAAGAGTACAACCCAACAATTTAAAGAGAATTAGGGTCTAAATTAATTGCTTCTATATCTTTAAAATAGTTTACGGTTCCTACTTTAAGTTCAACAGTTGAAGGATCGTCACAAACAATAATACTTTTAGGATGTAATTGAAGTGAGCTAACAGTCCACATATGGTTAACACCTTCTTCAACAACTTTTGCTAAAGCTCTTGCTTTTGAATGTCCCGAAATAATAACAACTATTTCTTCACTATCCAAAACGGTTTTTACTCCAACGGTTAAGGCTGTACGAGGAACGGCATTAATGTCGTTATCAAAAAAACGAGAATTTGCGATTATAGTATCCATTGTCAATGTTTTTACGCGGGTTAAAGAGCCGAGCGAAGAACCGGGCTCATTAAATGCAATGTGTCCGTCAGGTCCAATTCCGCCTAAAAATAAATTAATTCCGCCTAATTTTTTTATTTTTTTCTCATAATCTTCACATTCTTTGTGTAAATCTTTTGCATTTCCATTCAAAATATTTACATTTTTTTTAGGTATATCAATGTAATCAAAGAAATTTGACCACATAAAATAGTGATAACTTTGAGGATGATCTTCCGGTAGCCCAACATATTCATCCATGTTAAAAGTAATAACATTTTGAAAAGAAACTTTTCCTTCTTGGTATAAATTAATTAATTCTTTATATAAGCCTAACGGGCTACTACCGGTAGGTAAACCTAATTTAAATGGTTTTTTGGGCGAAGGATCAAAATCGTTAATTCTTTTTACTATATATTTTGCAGCCCATAATGAAACCATGTCGTAATTTGGTTGAATAATTAAACGCATATAAACCTCTATATAATATGGTTAGAAACTAATTTGGCATACCGCGTTTTCTTCTTTCATCGCGGGTTAAATCAAAAATCTTTTTCAATAATCGTTCGGTTGCATCTGTCAATTGAACGTTTCTTCTTGCCATAGCTCTTTTTGCCACTTCAATACTTCTTTCCATAGCATATGTAGTAATGGCTTCAGGTCCTC
>DAINPX010000242.1:0-5303 GCA_036743235.1 Melioribacteraceae bacterium | reverse complement strand
TCAGCCAAAGTAGCAATATTATCCTTTAAAAACACCTTTTGATCAGAAAAATGATATTCTCCTTCATGCATTCCACCGGCTCGGATAGAATCAGTAATAAGTACAATATTTTTTGGAGTTTTAAATTTAAGTAACAACTCCATCATTGCAGGATGAACATGAAATGTATCAGCAATAAGTTCTATTTTTAATTCTTCACGCAGCAAAGCTGCAGTCATTAAACTCGGTTGTCTATGGTGCATTGGTTTCATTGCATTAAACATATGAGTAACATGCATTGCTCCATGGTCAATTGCTTTTACAATTTCTTCATAAGATGCAGTAGAGTGACCAATTGAACAAATTACACCTCTAAAAGATGCTTCTCTTATCACTTCCAATGCTCCGGGCAACTCAGGAGCTATTGTCATTATTTTTAAAAATCCTTCTGAGGCTTCATACATCTCAATAAAACTTTTTATCGATGGCTTCCATAGGTAGTCTTCATTCATTGCTCCTTTGTATTCAGGATTAAGATATGGACCTTCCATGTGAATTCCCTTAATGTTAGAATCCGGATTTGCCTTTATATATTTTGCAAGTCTTTTAAAATCATTTAACAATTCTTCTTTTGGTTTTGCATGCAAACTTGCCATCATTGTTGTAGAACCTTGACTTAAAAAATAGTCACTAATAATTTGGATACTATCTTCATCTTCATCACTAAAACCTCTTCCTGCACCACCGTGAACTAATAAATCAACAAAACCGGGAGCTAAAATTGAACCACTAACGTCAATAATTTCTGTATCTTCACCAAAGTTTATCTCATCAGTTTTTCCTATCTCATAAATTCTATCATCTTTAATCAGAATAGTACCATTCTTTACAACTCTAAAAGGGGTAACAATTTTACCTCCTACTAAAGCTATTTTACTCATTGTATCCTCTAAATATTAATTCACTAAATTCATTTATCCTACGTTTAATATCTTCAGCATTAAAAATTGCAGAACCCGCAACAAATATATCTACGCCCAGCCTACTCAATTCTTCAACGTTATCAAGGTTAACACCGCCATCTATTTCGATTTTAAACTGATTGCGTATTAACTTTCTTAATTCAACAAGTTCGGTTATTTTGGATTTTGTATAATCTATAAAACTTTGTCCGCCAAAACCAGGATTAACAGACATTATTAAAACAAAATCTACAATATTAATTAATTCCTTTATCATCAGAACCGGGGTTGAGGGGTTTATTACAATCCCGGCTTTAACGTTTTTATTTTTAATCTGATTAATCAGCCTATCACAATGGTCGTTCCCTTCGATGTGAACAGAAATATAACTTGCTCCTGCATCAATAAATTCATCTATAAAGTTTTCAGGATTTTTTATCATTAAATGAACATCGATAGGCAAATTTGTAATTTTTCTAACTGCTTTTACAATCATGGGTCCAAATGTAAGATTAGGTACAAATTTACCGTCCATAATATCACAATGTATTAAATGACAGCCTCCCTCTTCAATTAGTTTTATTTCATTTTCGAGATGCAAAAAATCCGCAGATAATAGCGAAGGAGCAATAAATTTTTCACTAGAACACATTATAACCCCACTAAAACTAAATCGACCGAACTTCCTTTTCTTACAGTTTTATCAGGTGCCGGATGTTGATCCATTATTGTATTGGGTAACAAATCTTCTGATGATAACTTAGATATTTTACCTATTATAAGGTGGTTTTCTTCTAAAATTTTCTTCGCTTCATTAAATGATTTGCCAAACAAATTTGGAATTTTTGTTATCTCGTTAGCATCTTCCGGTAATTCGTCAATAAAAGATTCTTCTTCTTCAACCGGTCCGGTGCTAATTGCAATGATAATTGCAGTGCCTTTTGCAACTTCGGAATTTGGAGTTAAATTTTGCCTAACTACAGTGCCTCGTGGATTTAATGATTGTAAAGTATCAACCCGATTTATGGTTAGTCCTAACTTTCTAACTAATAATTGAGCATCGGTACTTGTTCTTCCCGTAAGTTCGGGTACTTTTACTAAAGTTTCTCCGCCACTAACATAAATAGCTATCTTTCTACCCTCTTTAACAATACTCTTAGGGTCAGGTACTTGGTTAATTATATGGTTAAGAGGAATTGCATCGGTTTTATGTGTTCCTGCAATATAATAACCTAAATTTTTTTCTTCTAATATCCGTTCAGCTTCCGTTTTCGATTTATTAAGCAAATTTGGCACTTCAACTTCTTTTTCGCTAACATACCAGGGCATAATAATATTATCAAAAACTAACAAAAATATTAAGGAAAAGAATCCAATCTTTGTAATCATCCTTATTATTGGATGTTTTTCAAAAAAAACTTTTATTACCGATTTGGAATTAGTCATAAAATTTTCAATATTTTATTTATTTTTTCAATATTTAATTTGTAAATATAAAAAAACAATTTGTGATATAATAGTATTTTACTATATTTTATTTTTGACTAAAATAATTTAATAATGTAGGAGATACTTATGTTTAAAAATCAACCTAAAGGTTTACCGGTATTGTTTTTTACCGAGATGTGGGAAAGATTTGGATTTTATTTAATGTTAGGCATTTTTACACTATACATGATTGACCCTACTACAAACGGTGGTATGGGTTTTACCGAATTAAGTGCAACTGATATTTACGGAACATATATAGCTCTGGTATATCTTACTCCTTTTTTGGGTGGTTTATTAGCTGATAGAGTACTTGGTTATAGAAAAGCTATTACTTTAGGCGGTATTTTTATGGGGCTTGGTTACATCGGTTTAGCATTTTTCCAGAACTTTTTATTTTATATCTCTCTTCTTTTTGTAATTATAGGAAACGGTTTTTTTAAGCCTAATATTTCAACATTGGTCGGAAATATTTATAATGAAGAAAAATATAAACCTTTTAAAGATTCAGGATTTAATATTTTTTATATGGGTATAAATATTGGTGCATTTGTTTGCAATTTTGTTGCTGCATATTTAAGAAATCACTATAGTTGGGGTTGGGCATTTTTTGCAGCCGGAATTGGTATGTTTATTGGCTTAATATGGTTTTGGTTTGGAATAAAACATGTTGTTCATGCAGATATAAAAAAGCCGACAAAGCCCGAAGATATGCCTATTAGTAAAATATTGGTAACAATTTTTGTTCCTGCAGGTATTTTTGGAATGATTGGGTGGTTTATACCTCAAATTTTATTTGGACAACCGTTAATTGGCTCTCATTCTACTGATGCATTTTTGTTTGCTTCAGTTCCGGTTATTTATTTTTATGCTTCTTTATGGCGTAAAGCAAAATCAAAAGAAGATAGAGATTCTATAGGTGCATTGTTAGCCGTTTTTAGTGTTGTTATAATATTTTGGGCAATTTTTCATCAAAATGGTTCTGCTTTAACTCTTTGGGCAAAAAGTTATACAGATAGACAATTACCAAAAAGTGTTGAAAGTATTGCCGAAGTGTTTAAATTTACAGAAACTGTAAAGCCTGATACAATGGTAGTAGTTAAAAAAGATGCTCATGGAGCTCCAATTTTAGATGCATCCGGCAAAGAAATATCGGAAATCAATGTAAATCCTTATTATCAAAATTTACCTAAAGAAAATTGGCCTCCCAAAGGAGGAAGTCTAAAACTATTGTCCACTGAAATTTTCCAGTCGGTTAATCCTTTTTTTGTAGTTGTTCTTACTCCTTTAGTTGTAGGATTTTTTGGTATGCTTCGTAAAAAGGGTAAAGAACCTTCTACACCGGCTAAAATTGGTTTCGGAATGCTTATCACTGCCCTTTCAACCACTGTAATGATGCTTGCAGTAATCACTTCCAATAACGGAGAAGTGAAAAGTAGTGCTTTGTATTTAATATTTTCTTATGGAGTAATTACTATCGGAGAACTTTGTTTAAGTCCTATGGGTTTAGCTTTAGTCTCAAAACTTAGCCCGCCAAGATTAACTTCGTTAATGATGGGTGGATGGTTTCTTTCAACTTCAATTGGCAATAAATTATCGGGAGTATTATCTGGACTGATGGTTAGCATTGATAATAAATTCTACTTTTTCTTAATCAACTTTTTTGGAGCTTTGTTAGGAGCTGTTTTAATATTTATCATGTTAAAATGGTTAAAACGTGTTTTAGATCAATATACTAAATAAGAGAAATAAATGGTAGATTCAATTTGCATTTTTGAAGGAATAAATTATAAACGATTACTTCCTTTAGTTTATACCAGACCGGAGTATGACCTACGCTGCGGTATATTAACTTTAAGAGAGAAGATTATTAATAGTTTTACTGATGTACCCTATAGCTTGCATTGTAGAGGATATTTAGTGGAAACTATGAAAGAATCTAATCCGGGTATTCTGATTAATGAGATAATAGGAAATTCATGCCTATTTATTAACGGAAGAGTACTTGCTGATTCAACCTTTTCACAAAAAATCAGTTTGGATGGAGATGATATCCTTTATATCAATTCCGATCAAATTGTTGCTGCTCGCGTAAGCGGTTCAAAACTTGATATTTTAAAAAATGCATTGAATGATCTATTTACTCTATCAGACTTTTCCGACTTGTTTAGAGAAGAGGTTGATGTAAAATTAATAGGTTATCCATGGGATATTATTAATTATAACGGTAAAGCAATTGTTGATGATTTCTATAGATTAACACATAACAAACAAAAAAATATTAACGGGAATGTTTATGACGGAGCATTTTTGTTAAATCCGGAAAATATTTATATTGAAGAAGGTGCCAAAATAAAACCCGGTGCTGTTTTAGATGCGGAAACCGGACCTATCTATATTGGAAAAAATGCGGTTGTTTATCCCAATGCTTTTTTATTGGGACCGTGTTCAATTGGCAATGGTACTATAGTTAAAGCAGGAGCTCGAATATATGAAGATACCAGTGTTGGTGAAGTTTGCAAAGTGGGAGGTGAAGTTGAGTCTTCTATTATTCACTCATTTAGTAATAAACAACATGACGGATTTTTGGGTCATTCATATTTAGGAATGTGGGTAAATTTAGGAGCCGATACAAACAATAGTGACTTAAAAAACAACTATGGTAGCGTAAAAGTTGTTATTAATGATGAACAGATTGATTCCGGTTCCCAGTTTATGGGTTTAACTATGGGAGACCATGCAAAAACTGCAATTAATACTATGTTTAATACCGGAACAGTAGTTGGGGTTGCATGCAATGTTTTTGGAGGCAACCCCAACTACTGTTCTGCAATTAATACTATGTTTAATACCGGAACAGTAGTTGGGGTTGCC
>DAINPX010000241.1:0-5313 GCA_036743235.1 Melioribacteraceae bacterium | reverse complement strand
TCAAATTATTGCGATGTTGCTTCGTTTGTAACTGCAGCCAATAATTTTCCAGTTATGCCAATTGCGGGTAGTCCTATTGAAGGCGTACAGATTTCTACAAATGCTCCCCTACTTTCGTGGTTTATTCCGACAAACGGAAATATTGAATCATACGAAATTCAATATTCTACTAACCCCGATATGAATGATGCAATAACAATATCTTCAAACAGTACTAATACTTCTATTTCAAATTTATCCAATAATACATATTACTGGAGAGTTCGCTCTAAATCAGCAGATGGAAATTATTCATCTTATTCAAGTACTGCAAAATTTATTGCAAACGATTTTACTGACGTAGAAATAGAAGAAAATATTCCTACTGAATTTAGTTTATTGCAAAACTACCCAAACCCATTTAACCCTACTACTACTATTGAATTTAGCATTCCTACAAACGGAATTTATAATTTAGAAGTATTTAATATACTGGGGCAAAAAGTTGCCACATTATTTAACGGTAATTTGGATAAAGGTAATCATAAAACTATATTTAACGCAAATAATTTAAGTACCGGTATTTACATGTATAGACTTACCGGAAATAATGTTAATATCACTAAAAAAATGATGATATTAAAGTAATAACTTAAATATGAACAATATTAATCCTCTTATCATTTTTTTGATAAGGGGATTTTTTATAGTATAAAATCAATTTGAGAAAAATAAGAAGTTTTATTAAAGTGGGTATTTTCTACTTTAAATTTATGAAACTTAATTCCAAGTATAACTCTAATAGGTCCGTAAATGTGCTGAAATAATCCGCAAGAAATATTATGAACCGTACTATTCAGACTAAAATTATTTTTATCCGTGTTCATATCTTCAGGCAAGTCGATATCATATAAGGTTTGAATACCGATACAATAGTTTACAAAAAAATTAACGTAAGGCGTAATGTTTCTTGTATTAATTGTTGTTGAAAAAAAAGTGCCCCAATAACTTTCGGAAAAACTTCTATTAAATAAGCGTACTTCTCTATACATATTTCCGGTAATTACTTTATCTTCAACTTTAACATATTCAATAGAATAATTACATCTATTGTTAATAATACCCATATCAACTCTAAATGCCATTTTATCATATTCATTAAAAAATCCAAACCCAAAGTTGCTATTCCAATTTTCTTTATCATTAATTAAATTATAAGATATTCCGCCAAAAAAAGCAAAGTTATTATTAACACAAAAGTCAAAGTTTCCTATAATACTATATTCGGGAAGTTTCCACAAAAAGTTTTTCCCCTTAAAGAAATAAGTGTTTACTCCGGCATACTCTCTATATTCACCGTCAGAAACTTTCTCCAACTGATAAATACCTTTGTCATTTACTAATGTATGACCTGAAATATTAGCATCAACAGAATTATTTTTATAACCGGAAATACTAAGACCCAATGTTACCTTTCCAGCAGAATTATTTTCAGTAATTTTTACCGGAATATTCATTAAGGCTTGTTCAATGTTAATTTCTTGCAAAGATGTTTTTGTCATTGTACACCCGCAAACCAAAAACAATGAGATAATAATAAAAATGATTTTGCTTTTCATTTTATGCCCCAAAAATTAATTTATATAATATTTGCAATCACATAAAAATAGATAATATATATTATTATTAAAACTCCTAAAACAACTCCGGCATAATTTAATGTTAAGATACTTTTTTCTTTAAATGTCATTTTGTTTTCTCGGGGTTTAACAACTTCATTTAAATTAATTAAAGGTTCATTTTTAATTTCCGACTCCTTTTCAAAAACACCGTCATTAAATACTAACTCTTTAACTAATTTACCTTTGCTATCATAAATTCTATTAATACCGTTCTTTTTCCCTGATTTATAATTTATTTCTTCTTTCAGTGCTCCGTTTTCATAAAAAAGCTGCGTTAATCCTTCTTCTTTCCCTTCTTTATAATTCTTGGTACCGTACAACGAGCCGCTTTTATAATAAAACTTACTTTTACCTTCCGGTTCACCTTTTGCAAAATTCCATTCTTCTTTAATTCCGCCGCTTTCATAATAAGTTGTAGTAATTCCTTCTCTTATATCGTCAACAATGGTTTCATTAATTTTTAATACTCCGTTGCTATAAAAAATTTTACTCACACCATTTTTTTTACCGTTTTTATAATTAATTTCGGCTTTTAACTGCCCATTAACATAGTAAAATTTTGCAAGTCCGCTTGGAACGTTGTCATCATAAATAAGCTCTTTTATCTTATTTCCATTTTCATCATATAAAATATACGGTCCTTTTTTACCTCCTTTTTCGTAACTAATAAACTCTATCAAATTTCCGTTTTCGTCAAATATTTTTTCTTGCCAATGAATTTTTCCTTCAACATAATATTTTTGACTTTGAACTTTTCCGTTATTATGATATGTTATTGACATCCCGCTTCGCTTTTCAACTTCTTCTCTATCAAAATATAAAATTGAATTTAAGCCGTTAGAAAGATAATTTACTATCTCGACTAATTTCCCTTCTTCGTTATAAACTTTTTCTTTTAATAGTTTTTCGCCGTCTGTAAAATATTTTTCAGTTTTAATTTTTCCGTTAGGGTGATATGTAATAATGGGTAAAAAATATTTACTCTCATTATCAATATAAAAATGGGTGAGATTTGGAGCATCCATCAAATATTTCTCTCGAATTATAACCGATTTAAAAATAAGCTATAATCCGAAAGAAATCAAGAAAAATTTAAAATAAACCTTCTATACTTAAGTAGCGTTCGCCGGTATCGTAATTAAATGTTAAAATAGTTTTTCCTTCCGGTATTTCACTCAGTTTCTTATTTACTGCTGCTAAACTTGCCCCCGATGAAATGCCTACCAAAATTCCTTCCTGTGTGGCACAATTATTAACAAATTCAAATGCTTCAATTTTACTTACGGGAATAACTCCATCCAATAATTCAGTATAAAGATTTTTGGGAATAAACCCTGCACCTATCCCCTGTAAAGGATGAGGATTGGGTGAACCACCGCTAATAACCGCCGATTGCTCCGGCTCTACTGCAAAAACTTTTAGATCATGCCATTTTTCTTTTAAAACTTTTGCACATCCGCTTATATGTCCTCCGGTCCCTACTCCCGTTATTAAATAATCAATACCGTTAGGAAAGTCCTCAATAATTTCATTTGCAGTATTTTTTATATGAGCATCAATATTATCATAGTTTTCAAATTGTTGAGGCATCCAACTATTAGGATACTCTTCTAATAACTCCATAGCTTTTGCAATAGCTCCTTTCATTCCCTTTTCGCGTGGTGTTAAAGCAAATGTGGCACCATAAGCAGACATTAATTTGCGTCTTTCAATAGACATGGATTCAGGCATTACTAAAATTAATTTATACCCTTTTACAGCACAAACCATTGCTAAACCCACACCGGTATTTCCGCTAGTTGGTTCTATTATAACAGTATCTTTAGAAATCTCCCCCCTTTTTTCGGCTTCTTCAATCATATTAAGTGCTATTCTATCCTTAATACTACCGCCTGGGTTTTGTTTTTCTAATTTAACAAAAACATTATGTGAATTGCCAAAAAGTTTGTTTACTTTAACAACAGGAGTTTTACCAATTAACTCCAACACATTATTTACAATCATATATTCACCTCTAAATATTAAAATCTAATAATTCTGCTTTAATTCCATCATTCTTAAACCCAACTTTACTTCTATTATAAACAATTGAGTTTGGCGGAACACTTTCGGTAATCCAAACATTTCCTCCAATGGTACATCCTTCTCCTATAGTAGTATTTCCTCCTAAAATAACAGCTTGCGAATAAATTACTACTCCGTTTTCAATTGTAGGATGTCTTTTTGTATTTGCAAGCCGTTTTGCAACACTCAATGCTCCCAAAGTTACGCCTTGATATATTTTTACGTTATCTCCAATAATCGTTGTCTCGCCTATTACAATACCGGTACCATGATCTATGCAAAATGACTTGCCGATTTTGGCACCCGGGTGTATATCAATTCCTGTATTTTGATGAGCATATTCGCTAAGTATTCGAGGTAATACCGGTACTTTTAAAACATATAATTCATGTGCCAACCGGTATATTGTAATTGCCAAATAACCGGGATAAGCCAAAATCACTTCGTTTATACTATAAGCTGCAGGGTCACCTTTATATATTGCTTCGGCATCTAATAATAATTTTTGATAAACTTCCGGTAATTTTTCAAAAAAACTTTCCGCAACATCTTCAATATTTAATTGCTCTTCAAAAGCCAAAGAATTAAGAAGATGTTTTAAATCTTTTTTTAGTAAATTCAGTTCACTTGCAAGTTCGGTATCATCATAATAAACAGTATCCGAAAATTGCGGAAATAATATTTTTAACATTTCATCAATAAAATGTTGTGCTTCTTTTTTTAAGGGCAACCCACATCTATGTTTTGTGCGGGCTTCAAATAAAGTTTTAGTAAAATCCATTTATAATATTGTTTATTTAGTTTTATTTTTATTATTTTGTATTAATAAATTAACAACGTAAATATATAAAAAGTTTTATTTTTTAGAGGTTATTATGCGAATGATTATTAATAATTTAGCCGTTTATGAATTTGGAGATAGGTCAAATCCTACATTAATATTTTTACATGGGTTTCCCTTAGATTATAGGATGTGGCAAAATCAAATTGACTTTTTAAAGAATAGTTATCATATTATTGCTTACGATTGCAGAGGATTAGGACAAAGTTATGTGGGAGACGGTCAATATACCATGGAGGCTTTTGTTAACGATTTATTTTCTATTGTAACAGAATTAAACCTTATTAAACCCGTATTATGCGGGCTTTCTATGGGCGGATATATAACATTTAGAGCTGTAGAAAAATTACAGGATAAACTTGGCGGGGTTATTTTTTGTGATACAAAACCTACATCTGACGATAATTTAGCAAAATTTAAAAGAGCCGATGCAATTAATATGATAAATGTGGACGGATTAGATAAGTTTATTGAATTTTTTATTCCAACTACTTTATGGGAAGAAACCATTAAAGAAAAACCTGAACTATTACACGTATTATTAAACCGAGCAAAAAATCAAAGTCCGATAGGTGTAAAAGGATCATTGTTTGCTATGCTTAGTAGAACCGATACCGAGCCTTATTTGGAAAATATTAAAATACCTGCTTTATTTATAGCCGGTAGCTACGATAAATTAACTCCGGCGGAATTAATGAAAACTTATGCCGATAAAGTAATAAATAGTGAATTTGCTATTGTTCCTAA
>DAINPX010000240.1:0-5323 GCA_036743235.1 Melioribacteraceae bacterium | reverse complement strand
CTTTTTGGCTGTAACATTAATTAACCTCTAAGCTCTTATTCTGATACACGTTTACCTAATTTCTCGCCATTAGATATCCATACTTTTATGCCTATTGCACCGTATATTGTTCTGGCGGTAGCGGTTGCGTAATCAATATCTGCACGTAATGTGTGTAATGGTATCTTTCCTTCTTTATACTGCTCTGTTCTTGCCATTTCGGCTCCACCTAAACGACCCGAGCACATTATTCTGATACCTTCTGCTCCCATTCGCATAGCAGATGAAATTGATTGCTTCATCGCTCTTCTAAATGAAATTCGTCCTTCTATCTGTGTAGCTATATTTTCTGCTACTAAATTTGCGTCAATTTCAGGACGTTTAATTTCAGATATTTGTACTTTTACTTCTTTATCGGTAATTTTCTTTAATTCTTCTTCAAGCTGTGTAATTTCTTTACCGCTTTTACCGATAACTACTCCTGGACGTGAAGTATATAATGTAACTGTAATATTTTTTGATGTCCTATCAATAATTATTCTTGATAGGCCGGCTTTTTTAAGACGGTTTCTTAAGTATGTCCGTAACTTCTTGTCCTCTACTAGTTTACCGGAATAACTGTGATTTTCGTACCAGTTAGAATCCCAGCCTCTTATTACGCCGACTCTTAAACCTATTGGATTTGTTTTCTGACCCAAAAAAGTTCTCCTGAATTATCCTTTAGTTGAAACAATTATTGTTAAATGATTAGAACGCTTTTTCATTCGATATGCTCTACCCATAGGTGCAGGCAATATTCGTTTTAATGAAGGTCCTTGATTTACATATACTTCTTTTACAAATAAATCAGATGTTTCTAATCTTTGATTATCTTCTTTATTCATTAAATTCGCTACGGCACTTCTTAATACCATTTCAGCATCTTTAGCTGCATGGCGTGTATTAAAGTGTAGTACTTCTATAGCTTGATCTACCGATTTTCCTCTTATCAAATCAATTACTTGTCTCATTTTTCGAGGCGATGATCCAATATACTTATTTGTTGCTTTAGCTTCCATCAACTATCCTCTAATTATCGTTACTTAACTTTTGAAGCTTTTTCAGCTTTTGTTCCCGGATGACCGCGGAATATTCTTGTTGGTGCAAATTCACCTAATTTGTGTCCAACCATATTTTCGGAGATATATACCGGTATCATTTTATTGCCGTTATGTACTGCAATTGTATGTCCGACAAAGTCAGGAGATATAGTACTTGAACGTGACCAAGTCTTAATAATTTTCTTTTGACCTGCTTCATTCATCTTAAGAACTTTAGCGAACAATTTAATATTGATAAAAGGACCTTTTTTTACTGATCTTGGCATCTTTTTTCTCTTACTTTCTTCGTTTTACAATATATTTATTAGTTGGATTTTTTCTCTTACGAGTTTTTAAGCCTTTCGACTTTTGACCCCAAGGTGATACTGGATGACCACCACCTGAAGTTTTACCTTCACCACCACCCATTGGGTGATCTACCGGGTTCATTGCAACACCTCTAACATGAGGTCTTTTGCCTAACCAACGTTTTCTTCCGGCTTTTCCTAAACTAATGTTTTCGTGGTCACCGTTTCCAACTACTCCATAAGTAGCCATACAATCACTACTAACTATTCTTATTTCACCGCTAGGCATTTTTAATTGTGCGGTACTGCCTTCACGAGCCATCAACTGAATTGATGAACCGGCTGCTCGTCCTAACTGTCCGCCTTTTCCGGGTTTTAATTCAACATTATGAACAAAACTACCTACCGGCATTTCTTTAAGTTTTAATGCATTTCCAATTTTAATTTCAATATTTGAACCTGACATAATTTTATCACCGACTTTTAAACCGTCAGGTGCTATAATATATCTTTTTTCACCGTCAACGTAATGTAATAAAGCTATTCTACAAGTACGGTTAGGATCATATTCAATTGCGGCAACTTTTGCTTCTATTCCAAACTTATTACGTTTAAAGTCAATAATTCTATATTGTCTCTTATGTCCGCCGCCTCTAAATCTTGTTGTTACTCGTCCATTATTATTTCTACCACCACTTTTGGTAATAGGTGCAAGTAACTTCTTTTCCGGAGTAGTTTTTGTAATCTCATTGAATGATGAGAAAGACATAAATCTTGTTCCGGGTGTGGTTGGTTTTAATTTTCTTATAGCCATTTATTAATACTCCAATCCTACTCTATACTTGACCGAATAGATCAATTGTTTGATCTTTTTGTAACATTATATAAGCTTTCTTAAATTGCGGTGTTCTACCTACAAATCTACCTTTTTTGGTAAATTGTGATTTCGTTTTACCTTTATATTTAACAGTATTTACTGATACTACTTTTACGTTAAATTTTGCTTCAACTGCTTTTGCTATCTCAATCTTATTAGCATTAACGTCAACTATGAAACCATATTTGTTGGGCATCTTTTCGGTTTCAGCCGTCATTTTTTCTGTAATAAAAGGTTTAATCAATATTTTTTGCATTGTTTTACCAACTTTTAATTTAACGATTTTACTAACGGTTCAATAGCACTTTTTTGAACCAATAAAATTTGATTATTCAACAATTCGTATGTCGATGCTTTATAAGACTCTAATATATTAACTTTATCAATATTACGACCGGATTTATAAACATTTACATTTAATTCCGGAGTTAACAATAATGTTTTTTTACCGTAAATTTTTAAAGCTTCTAATATAGTAACTAATTCTTTAGTTTTAGGAGCTTCAAAGTTAAAATCTTCAACAACAATAATTTGTTCGGCTTTAGCTTTATAAGTTAAAGCACTTTTACGTGCTAACGAAGCAGCTTTTTTATTTACTTTTTGTCTGTAATTACGTGGTTTTGGTCCAAATATTGTACCACCGCCTACCCATAAAGGTGAACGAGATGTACCTGCTCTTGCACCACCGCGTCCTTTTTGTTTCCAAGGTTTTTTTCCACCGCCGCTTACTTCGTTTCTCTCTTTACTTTTAGCGGTTCCTTGTCTTTTATTAGCTAAGGTTGCTTTAACAGACAAGTAAATTAAGTGATCATTTGGTTCTATTCCAAATATTGAATCTGCAAGTTCAACTGACTCGCCTGTTTTTGTACCATCTATTTTATATACTTCTAACTTCATCTCGTAACCAATTTACTTGTTGATTTCTACAAAAGAATTTATTGCTCCCGGTACAGCACCTTTTACTAATATCACGTTCTTTTCGGGAACTACTTTCACAACTTTTAAGTTTCTGACCGTAACTTGTTCAAATCCCATTCTGCCGGCCATTCTTTGACCTTTAAATACTCTTGATGGGTAAGAACTTGCACCAATTGATCCCGGTGCTCTCTCTCTATCACTTTGACCGTGAGTTCTTCCGCCAACACCGCCAAAGTTATGACGTTTCATAACGCCTTGAAATCCTTTTCCCTTGCTTTTTGCAGTAACTTTTATTTTTTCGCCTTCTTTAAATAAATCTACGGTCAAAGTATCGCCAACATTAAAACCATTTATATCAAAGTTTCTAAACTCTTTTATTACTCGAGGAGCATCTAATTTTAATGTTTCATATACGGCTAATTGCGCTTTATTTAAATGTTTAGCTTTTCTTATGCCAAAGCCTAATTTTAAAGCTTCGTAGCCATGCTTATCTTTAGTTTTAATTTCAAGTATTCTGCAAGGGCCAACTTCAATAACAGTTACCGGTACCACAATACCATCATTGGTGTAGTAACTTGTCATTCCTAATTTTTTTCCTAACAATCCTGGCATTTTTACTATTCCTATAACTTGATCTCTATATCAACACCCGCCGGAATTTCTAATTTGCTTAAAGAATCGACGGTTTTGCTGTTTGAATTATGTATATCAATAATTCTTTTATGCGCCCTAATTTCAAACTGTTCACGCGATTTTTTATCTACGTGTGGTGATCTTAATACAGTATATACAGATCTTTTTGTGGGCAGCGGTATAGGACCTGATACAACCGCTCCGGTACTTTTCACCGTTTTAATTATCTTTTCGGTTGATTTATCTATCAAAATGTGATCGTACGATTTAAGTTTTATTCTAATCATTTGACCGGGCACTTTATATTCTCCTCTAACTATTTATCGGGGGAGGTTTTCTCCCCCATAATGTATCTTTTCTTATTTAATTATTTTTGTTACAAGACCGGCACCAACTGTTCTACCACCTTCACGGATAGCAAAACGTAAGCCTTCTTCCATAGCTATTTCGCTAATTAAGTTAATTTTCAAGTTTATTTTATCACCTGGCATTACCATGTCTGTACCTTCAGGTAATTCAACTACACCGGTAACGTCAGTTGTTCTGAAATAAAACTGTGGTCTGTAGCCATTAAAAAATGGGGTATGACGTCCACCTTCTTCTTTTGACAAGATATAAACTTCGCCTTCAAATACTGTGTGTGGAGTAATAGAACCGGTTTTAGCTAATACCATACCTCTTTCTATTTCTTTTTTATCAACACCACGCATTAACAAACCGGCATTATCACCAGCCATAGCAAAATCTAATTCTTTACGGAACATTTCAATTCCGGTAACTACTGTTTTCTTGTGTAAACCTAATCCAATTAATTCAACTTCTTCACCTAATTTAACTTGACCTCTTTCAACTCTACCGGTAGCTACTGTACCACGTCCTTGAATTGAGAAAACGTCTTCAACAGGCATTAAGAATGGTTTATCTTGGCTTCTTTCAGGAATAGGAATATATTCATCACAAGCTTTCATTAATTCTAAGATGCAATTTAATCTTTCATCACTTGGTGGTACCGTATCATCAGAAGAAGCTTCTAATGCATGTAAAGCAGAACCTCTAACGATGGGTATTTCATCTCCAGGAAATTCATAAGAACTTAACAATTCTCTTAATTCCATTTCAACTAATTCAATTAGTTCAGGATCGTCCATCATATCTACTTTGTTTAAGAATACAACTATTTTCGGTACACCTACTTGGCGAGCAAGTAAGATGTGTTCACGTGTTTGAGACATAGGACCGTCAGTTGCAGCTACTACTAATATAGCTCCGTCCATCTGAGCAGCACCGGTAATCATGTTCTTAACATAATCAGCGTGACCAGGACAGTCAACGTGTGCATAGTGACGATTTTCAGTTGAATACTCAACGTGTGCAGTATTAATGGTAATACCACGCTCTTTCTCTTCAGGAGCATTATCAATAGAATCGAATGAACGAAGTTCAGCAAGACCTTGATTTGCAAGTACTGTAGTGATTGCAGCAGTAAGGGTAGTTTTACCGTGGTCAACGTGACCAATTGTTCCAATATT
>DAINPX010000239.1:0-5351 GCA_036743235.1 Melioribacteraceae bacterium | reverse complement strand
CTATAAAATGAATTTATAAAAGGAGACGTCTAATAAGGCGTCTCCTTTTTTTGTTATTTGCTTAACTATCCTAATTATTAAAATTAAATAATATAAAATTACTGTTGTTGGAACTTACAATTTCAAGTTGATTAACATCTGTTATCTCTAATGCGTCCCCTTCATGTAGCTCAATATTATTTATGGTTGTATTGCCGGAGATATTAAAAATGTAAAAATTAGTTTGTTCGCTATTAAAAGTTATCTCATTTGTCTTATCAAATTTTGCAATATACACTTCAATATCTTGATCTACAAAAATAATACTTTCATCTTTATTATTACTTGCCACTTTTACCAATTTATTGTATTCCAACTTATCTTTAAGCTGCAATTTATCGTAACTAGGAGGCAAGTTCTTTGTTTTGGGGAATATCCAAATTTGTAATAAATGAACATCATCTATGTTACTTGGGTTAAACTCCGAATGAAATATTCCGCTTCCTGCAGACATTTTTTGAAATTCGTTTGCATAAATAATTTCGTCTGTTCCCGTGCTATCTTTATGTTGTAAAGCTCCTTCTAAAACATAGGTTATTATTTCCATATTTTTGTGGGGATGTGTATCAAAACCTGCACCGGCTTTAATATAATCATCGTTAATTACTCTAATTGGACCGAAATTAACCATATTGGGGTTATAAAAGTTATTAAAGGAAAATGAATGGCGACTAAACAACCAATCTGTTTTACTTTTCCCGCGTTCATCGCTTTTTATTATTTTTAACATATTAATCCTCTTATTCGATTTCTTTTTCAAGTTTTTTAGATAGGTAATAATCTAAACTTAATTCACCGGCTCCAAATAACAACACTATTAATGCAATAAATCCTAAAACAAAGGTATATTCAAAACCGTTCGGCAAGAAAAATCCTGAAGGTAAATGAACAGAAAAAGCAACAACCATAGTAATAAATATACCTAATGCTGCTGGTCTAGTTAAAAAGCCTACTAATAACAAAATGCCTCCAAAAAATTCCGTAAAAGAAGCAACATAACCTAAAAATACGGGTATTCCTAAGTTTTTTGCAAAATACCCTACAGTGGCTTCTAAACCGTATCCGCCAAAAGCACCAAGTACTTTTTGCGAACCGTGTGCAATAAATACAATTCCAACAATTACTCGTAAAATAACAACAGCCAAATCGGCGTTAATCCAGTTTTTATATAAGTATTTCATTTTATACCTCTAATTTGTTTTTAATTGATAAACCTAATTTTTTTAATAAATTTCCTAAAATAATTTGTTCTTCTTCAGAAAGAACAGAAAAAACATTAGTAATTAAAGTTTTATGGCTTGGAAAAACACTTTCAATCAATTCTTTTCCTTTTTCGGTTAATCTAATATAAAGAGAACGCCTATCGGTAGGGCATTTTACTCTTTCGGTATAACCGTTTTTTTCCAAGTTATCTAAAATTACGGTCATATTTCCCCCGGTAACAAGTATTTTTTCACCTAATTTTCCTATTGGCATATCACCTAAATGATATAGAGCTTCCATAACTCCAAATTGTGAAGGGGTAACGCCATATTTATTTATCTCTTCGTTTACTGTTTTATTTATTGTATTAAACGAACGGGCTAATTTAACCCAAGTTTTTAACGCTAAGTCATTGTTTTTCATAATAGTTCAAATTAGTAATATACTATGTTAAAATTTACTATGTAAATATAACCATAAAAGGACATGATGTCAAGTTTAAATTTAACTAAATACCGCTTTTATTAGCTTTAATATATCTTTTTTATATGTTAAATTTAAAATCTAAATAATATTAGGTAATATAGTGGAAGCTTTTAAAGATTTAATTAATAGTCATTTTTTTGATAGACTAAAAAATATTATAGCCCAAATAGATTGCGAATTTGATTTTAATTTGTTTTTGACACAAATTTATGATGAAAATTGGAAAGAAAAAGAATTAAAACAAAGAACTCGTCATATTGCAATTTGTTTTAACAAAACACTAAATGAAAGCTACGAGAAAAGCGTATTTGTTATAAAGCAGATTGTTGAGAAAGCAAAAAAGGAGAAGCCCGACAATTATAATTTGGGGTATCTGTTTTTACCTGAATTTATTGAAAATTTTGGTCTTAATTATTTTGACGAAAGTATTGAAGTTATTGAAAATGTAACCGAATTGATGAGTTGCGAATTTGCCGTTAGACCTTTTATTGTAAAGTATAAAGAAAAAATGATTGATAAAATGATTAGATGGTCTAATTCAAATAATGTGCACCTAAGAAGATTATCAAGTGAAGGGTGCAGAAGTAGATTACCGTGGGCTATGCAGTTACCGGAGTTAATAATTAATCCAACCCCTATTTTACCTATACTTCATAACTTAGTTTATGATGAATCGGAATACGTTAGAAAAAGTGTAGCCAACAATTTAAATGATATTTCTAAAGATAATCCGGAAATTGTGATAGAATTTATTAAACAATATATTGGTAAAAATCCGCAAACGGATAAGCTATTAAAACATGCAGCAAGAACATTATTAAAAAAAGCAGATAGCAAAATTTATGCTATTTTCGGTTTAGAAAACAATGTGAGTTATCAACTGGATAATTTTATAATTGATAAACCGAAAATAAATAAAGGTGATGAACTGTTTTTTGAGTTTTATTTAAAAAATACCAGCACAACAAAAAATAATTTTAGACTGGAATATGCACTTTACTTTTTAAAAAATAACGGAACACATAGCAGAAAACTATTTAAAATTGCAGAGAAATCTTTAGAAGTAAACGAAGGAATAAAAATTAAGCGGAAACAGTCATTTAAAGAAGTTACAACCAGAAAACATTATTCCGGATTACACAAAATAGCTATTGTTGTAAACGGAACGGAAAGCAACCCACTAGAATTTTACTTAATATAAAAATATGAATTTATTACAATACGAATACATAATAATCGGAAGCGGTTTGGCAGGACTATATACCGCAGCCTATGCTTCCAAATTTGGCAAAGTAGCTTTATTAACCAAATCTACTATTGAAATTAGTAACACTTATTGGGCACAAGGCGGTATTGCAGCGGTTGTTACCGAAGAAGACAATGTTGATTTACATGTTTCCGATACTTTGGAAGCGGGTCGAGGATTATGCGACAAAAATGCTGTTGAAGTATTGGTTGAAGACGGTCATGTTAGAATTATTGATTTAATTGAAATGGGGATGACCTTTGATACCGAAAACGGCAAATTGGCTTTGGGCTTGGAAGGAGGACATAGCAAAAGAAGAATTTTACACGCAGGCGGAGATGCAACAGGTAAAAAAGTTGTTGAGTTTTTAAAATGTTACATAAAAGAAAACAAAAACATAGATATTTTTGAAAACACTTTTGTTTATGACTTAATTAAAAAAGATAGTGTTTGTGTAGGTGTAAAGGCTTTTAACGGTATCGATAAAATTAATTACACTATATTAGCAAAAGGTACGGTAATTGCAACGGGTGGGGCATCTGGAATATTTAGCAAAACAACTAATCCAAGGACTTCAACCGGTGACGGACTGTTTTTAGCCTATAATGCCGGAGCTAATTTGGCTGATATGGAATTTATACAATTCCATCCCACGGTATATCATGCAAAAAACAATAAATCATTTTTAATAAGCGAAGCCGTTAGAGGTGAAGGAGCTTACTTAGTAACCGAAGACTTAAATAGATTTATGCCCGAAATAGATAAACTTGCCGAACTTGCACCACGCGATGTTGTTGCCAAAGCAATTTTTAATAAAACCAAAGAAGGTAAAAAAGTATTCTTAACCCTAAAACATTTGAATGCCGAAAAAATAAAAAAACGATTTTCAACTATATATGCTGAACTTAAAAATTATGGACTGGATTTAACAAGTGATTTAATTAATATTGAACCTGCTGCACATTATTTTGTAGGAGGCATTAAAACTGACGTTAACGGTGCTACAAATGTAAAAGGTTTATACGCTATCGGAGAATCGGCAAGTACGGGGGTTCACGGTGCTAATCGATTGGCAAGTAATTCCCTTTTGGAATGTTTGGTTTTTGGAAAACGAGCTATCGATAATATTAATTGTCAAAATTTTAATATAAGCAATATAACTTTTTTTACGACCGATGATATTTATGCCGATGACGATAGCTTTTTAGAATATGAAAAACTAAAAGAAGATATTGCTGATTTAATGACAAATAATTGTGGAATTTTAAGAACAGAGGAAGAGCTTGAAGACTCGTTAATAAAAATCAATAATTATAACAATAATATCAAATATATAAAGGATGAATTTAATTCATTTAGAAAAGAGATGATAATTACAGTGGCAAAATTAATAATTAAAAGCGCTATTGAAAGAAAAGAAAGTCGCGGCGGGCATAATAGAAAAGATTTTCCTTCTGAAAATAAAGATTTTACTAAACATGTTTTACAAAATAAAGAAAAAGGAATGTTTTACACGGAGGTAATTTAAAATGTTTAACAATATAAATATTAACTTAGAAGAAGTTAGACCTCTTATTAAAATGGCATTGGAAGAAGATTTACGAGATGGAGATATAACTACAGATGCCATAGTTACTGAAAATAAAAAAGCAACTATGACCTTTTTACTTAAAGAAGACGGAGTAATAGCAGGTCTTCCGCTTTTATATTTGGTTACCGATTATCTTATCAGTAGAGTAGAAATAGCCTGTTTTGTAAAAGACGGTCAATTTTTACCAAGCGGTACTATTGTAGCTAAAATTACAGGACCGGTTAGTTTATTGTTAAAGGCAGAAAGAACAATACTAAATTTTATGCAAAGACTTAGCGGAATAGCTACAAAAACCAATAGATATGTTTCAATTTTAGCACCATATACTACAAAAATTTTAGATACAAGAAAAACAGTACCGGGGCATCGATTATTGGATAAATATGCCGTTAGAATAGGTGGCGGTTGCAACCATAGATTTGGTCTTTACGATATGGTAATGATAAAAGATAATCATATAAAAGTAATAGGTGGAATATCTGTAGCATTAGATAATATAAAGGATTTGAAAGATAAATATCCATTTACAAAAATCGAAATAGAAGTAAAAAATATTGACGGCGATGAATTAGCGACAAAATTGACGGATTGGCTAAAGATGAAGCTCTATACAAAACCAGGATGTGCATACTTAGTTTTGTGCGACTTCGGACTCTGCTTCACTTTCACCAAGGAGGGCCACAAATGAACCCAAATAACCATTGCACCCTGGAAGCAGCCCAGCGGCTGCCTGAGGCGGGCTGAGAAAGGAGCATGCCAATGGAAAAATCTTGACCTGTACGAGAG
>DAINPX010000238.1:0-5358 GCA_036743235.1 Melioribacteraceae bacterium | reverse complement strand
GTTCAATTTATGGCGATGCTTGGCGATATAACCCAACATTACCTTTTTCGGCAAACTATCATTATGCCTTTAAAAGCAGTGATATCAATGAAGTTAGAAGAAAGTTTAACGGAACTGTTTGGGAAGATGCAAATTTTTCAACCGGTAATTGGAAAGCAAACGGTTATTGGGAATTAAAACTAAAACTATCGGATATAGATAATCCTTATAAGATATTATTATTAGCATATGTTGAAGAGGACTGGAACGAAAATGGTTCAATAGGTTCTATTTGCGGCGGTCTTCCTGCAGGTTTATTTACAAATAATAACAATCAAGGAAACATTACATTTAACAACACTTTTTTAGGTTTTGAATTACGAGACGGAATTTTGCCGAATGCCGATTATAACTTAAACAACAGTACTTTTGATAAGTGGGATATAAAAATTAATGCTGCCGTAAATTCGTTATCAGATAATTGTTTTGCGGGAATGAGTTTTTTGCTACAGATGGATTTGATACTTTAATAGATTTACCAAAACCCGGAAATCCCCCAAGTAATTATATTAGTACATATTTTGAACATAACGACTATTCTGCTTATTTAGGAAACTATTATACTAAAGATATTAAAAAACTTGTCAGCTTAAATTCGGGTTATAAAGTTTGGATATTCAAAGTAAATACCGATCAAAATAATAAAGATGTAACTTTGGTTTTTTCGGAATTTGCCGATGTTCCGAATAATTATGAAATTAAATTAAAAGACCTTACTTCAAACATTACACAAGATATAAGAACAAATCAAAATTATACATATAACAGCGGTACAAAAGGTGTACGTACTTTTGAACTTACAATAGGTGTTGCACCAATACCAAATATAACGGTTGATCCTACAAGTTTAAATTTTAATCAAATATTGGTAGGTTCAACTTCTAATAAAGATATAAAAATAACTAATACGGGTAATACTGTATTAACAGTTACAAACGTAGTATCTTCAAACAGTAAATATACTTTTAGCGGAGGCACTAATTATACAATAGCTGCAGGAGATGAAAAGACGGTAACTGTAACATTCAGCCCTATCGCAGTTGGAATTGAAAACGGTAATTTAACAATTACAAGCGATGACCCCGATTCACCTACATCAGTTGTAACTTTAACCGGTACAGGTTTTCAAACAAATCCTAATTTGGTAGTTACCCCATCATCATTAGCATTTGGAAGTGTTACGGTAAATTCAAGCTCAAATTTATCTTTAAAAATTAAAAATGAGGGGGATGCAAATTTAACTATAACCAATATTGTTAGCGGAAATGGTGTGTTTACCTTTACGGGCGGTACTACACATACAATATTGCCAAACAATTCGGTAATGGTAACGGTTACATTTTTGCCCACTGCAGTTACTGCATATAATACCAATTTAACTATTACAAGCAACGATCCTGTTAACGGAACTTTAAATGTTGCTTTAAGCGGTACGGGTACGGCATTACAACCTAATATTACAGTTAATCCAACATCGCTTAGTTTTGGCGATGTTGCAGTGGGAAATACAAAAAGTTTAAATATTGCTATTACAAATGACGGTCAGGCAGATTTAAATATCTCGAATATTATTATAACAGGCAGTGGTTTTAATTATTTGGGAACAACTAATTTTAATATTGTTCCTGCAGCAAATAGTCAAATCTCAATTTTGTTTAAACCTACAAGCGTTACAACATTTAACGGCACGGTAAAAATTGTAAGTAATAGCCCGGGTGAAGATACAATAACGGTAACTTTAACGGGTGCGGGAACAAGCTCGTCATTATCAAATAAATTTGAAGCGGGATGGTCGTTAATGTCTATTCCTTTAACTCCAGCAAATCCTTTGGCAAATAGTGTTATAGGTTCGGTTATATATCCGTTCTATTTGTACGGATATAACAATGCAGGCGGTTATATAGATAAAGATACTTTATATATAGGAAGCGGTTATTGGTTGGGTATAGAAGATACGGCTACTATTAAAGTAACCGGTTTAGGTAATACCACAACTACAGATAAAGCACTTAATAAGGGGTGGAATTTAGTTTCTTCTCCATTTATTAAAAACATTTCAAAAACAATTGTTAAATTTACCAAAGGAAATGAAACAGTATCGGCAGATGAAGCGGTAACGCGTGGTTGGATTCAAAACAGCTATTACCAATATAATAGCGTTAGTTCAAGTTATTTGTTAAGTGACTCGCTAAAACAATGGAAAGGATATTGGTTTGCTTCTTTAACCGATAATTTAACCATGAAATTTGAATTCCCTAACTTAACAGAAAGTGCAAAACCTAATATTCCGGATACAGAACCATCCTTAAACGATTGGAAAGTAAATATTTTTGCAAAAATTGAGAATTCGGAAGATAACATATTAAGTTTTGGGGCAAACGTTAATGCAACTGATGGATTTGATACAAAATACGATTTGGCAAAACCACCTATATCACCTTCAAATAATTCGGTTTATTCGTATTTTCCAAATACAGGAAGTACTATAATTACCAAATTAGCAAACGATATTAAAAAAGCTTTTACAACACCCGATGAAGGCAAAACATGGTTATTTGATGTTATCACAAGTAAAATCGGAACGATTGAATTAAATTGGAATGATATTATTAATCAATTACCAAATGTAATTAAAGAAAACTATAGATTTAAACTTACAGGTTTTGGTATAACAAATAGTATTAATATGTTAACTACAAAAAATTATCAATTTAATGCGGAATCAAACGTTCCGTATTCGTTTGTTATTAATAGTATTATTACCGGTATTGATGATGAAAATGGTTTAAGTTATGATTTTAAATTAATGCAAAATTTCCCTAATCCGTTTAACCCAAGTACTGTAATAACATTTACAATACCAAACGCCACATTTGTAACCTTAAAAGTATATGATATGTTGGGTAAAGAAGTTGCAACTTTAGTAAATACTGAAGTTCAAAGCGGTTACCATCATGTTAATTTTAATGCAACAGGTTTATCCAGCGGCGTATATTTTTATACTATAAATGCGGGGAGTTTTACAGATACGAAAAAATTAATTTTAGCTAAATAATAGGTTATAAATGAAAAAAGTAGTTTTAATGGTTTTGCTTATGCTTAGTTTTGGCATAAGCAAAGCCGATAATAAAGAGACAAAAACAAATCCGCCAATTTATATTGCATTTTTATGGCATATGCACCAACCTATATACTGGCCTTACGAATCAATTGTTCAAACACAAGCTCAAAATAGGTATCCGTATTCAGTATTTTCTATTCATGATCAAAGAACCGGTCCTTATACCGCTTGGCCCAAAAACGCCGTGCAAAAAGGAATAACCGCTAATATGCCACACTTTGGTGCTCAGGTAAGCTTTTCCGGTTCATTAATTGAAAACTTAAACAACTTGGAAGCTTACGGAAACGGTAACTTTAGTAATTGGAAAAATAATTGGAATACTATAAAAAATCTAAAAACAAGTTTGGGTAATCCACGCTTGGATATGGTTGCTTTCGGCTATTTCCATCCTTTAATGGGTTTAATTGATTACGAAGATATAAGAAAACAGATACAAAAGCACAAAGAGACTTTTTCGCAAAACTTTTCGGGTAATTACTCTAAAGGTATATTCCCGCCCGAAAATGCTTTTACAAAAAGAATGATACCCGCACTTGTAGATGAAGGACTTGAATGGGTATTAATAGACAATATCCATTTTGAAAGAGCATGTACGGGTTTTCCGTTTAATACGGGCGGTAATTTATACGAACCTAATAAATCGGATATATTTAATCCAAATCCAAATGATTGGTTACAGCTTAATAATGTTTGGGCACCAACTAAAGTATCTGCAAAATGGGGACATCAGCCGCATTATGTAGCTTATACAAATCCCGAAACAGGGGTTCAAACTAAAATAATTGCCGTACCCGCCGATAGATATTTAGGCAACGAAGACGGTAGAGGCGGATTTGGAGCGTTAAATTATGAATCCGTTTTGAGCCAATTGGAATTGTATAATACAGATCCTAATCATCCTATTTTGGTAGTACTGGCACATGATGGAGATAATTACGGTGGAGGAAGCGATTCGTATTATAATTCCAATTTTCAGAATTTTGTAAATTGGTTACAAAACAATCCAAGCCGTTTTGTTTGTACAACCGTACAAGATTATTTGCAGATGTTTCCACCGGATATAAACGATGTAATTCATGTAGAAGACGGATCTTGGAGCGGTGCAGATAACGGAGACCCTGAGTTTAAGAAATGGCTAGGGGATCCGGGAAGTAACGGTTACTCGCCCGATAGAAACAGTTGGTCTGTTTTAACAGCTGTAAAAAATAGCGTATTAACGGCAGAACAAATAAATGCAAACAATCAAAATACAAAAGAAGCGTGGAAATATTTATTAGTAGGCGAAACAAGTTGTTATTGGTATTGGGACGGTTCGTTGAACGGTATTTGGGACGATCACCCTACTCGTGCGGCAAATTTGGCTTATTCTTATTCTCAATTGGTTACGGGAAACGATTTAACTCAACCTACTATATTTATTCCGCAACGTAAACCTTATAACCCGGGAAGCACCGAATGGGGAATTGTTCAAACCAACAATGTTAAAATATGGTCTTATGTTTATGATATTAGCGGGTTACAATATGTTAAATTAAAGTATAGAGTAAGCGATAGCGATGTTTTAACATCCGTTAATTTTATATATAACGGCGGTACATGGATTGAAGAGGAGATGACCGGAAAAGATATAATTTCTATGACAAGTATGCAACCTTCCGTTAAATCTAAAGAATATGCTGTCGAAATAACCGGCTTAAATAATAAGATGATTGACTATTATATTGAAGCTAAAGATAATAACGGCAATATTGCAAAATCTCAATTAAAACATGTTTGGATAGGGAACGGTACAGGAGGAGGTTCAACAAATAGCGGTGTAAGTTGGTTTCCGGTTAACCCAACTATTAACGATACATTAACAATAACAGTATCAGGTGCTCCTCAAGGTGCTAAATTACACTGGGGTGTAAATACTTGGACTTTGCCCAATCAAGTATATTGGACTCCCGGAACATTAATTTTTGGTAGTGGTCCTTCAATCGAGTCTCCTTTTTTAAGCCCGGATAGTACCGGAACAATACAAATTAAAATAGGTCCATTTAATAATCCTTTGCAAACCGTTAGCAGTGTTAATTTTGTTATTCACTTTAATGATAATACTTGGAATAATAATAACGGTCAAGATTATAATATTACAGTTACCGGTGGCGGAGGCGGAAATACTACATATACAATGGACGGAAATTTGGATGAACAAG
>DAINPX010000237.1:0-5367 GCA_036743235.1 Melioribacteraceae bacterium | reverse complement strand
ACCCAAATAACCTTCTTGCCATATCCCATAAAAATGTAGCCCAAAAAGCCGAAACGGCCGCAACCGATTTCCCTACTTTTGTATATGGTACTATATAATAGAATAGGTAAAAAAGGGAAAAAATTAATACTAAAGATGTTATCGAAAAAACAGTGTTTAACCAAGAACCAAGTCTTAAAAAGTCTAATACGGGAATTTTATCTGCCAAATCGATTACAAAACGTAATATAGGTAATACAAAAGTTAATAAAAATATAAATACTATTAACAATAATACCATGCCAAAATCTCTTAATTTGGCAATTAAAACGCTTTTTTCTTTTTCATAACCATAAATACTGTTTAATACCGTTCGCATGGCGCTGAATAATCCGCTTGCGGCAAAAAATAAACCTATTCCGCCTATATAAGCTGCCGTAGTTTTAAATTCCACTACTTCTTGAACTCTGCTTAAAATTATTTTTTTAGCATAATCCGAATACTCTTTATATGGTACAGCCGTATCTATTAAATGAGTAATTTGTTCTGTAACGCTGCTACTATCTAAAATATTGCCTAAAATTGCAAACAGTATTAATATAAAAGGAATTATGCACAAAAAAATAGAAAACGCCAATCCTCCGCCCCATAAAAACCAATCATGGGCATCAATACGTTTATATAATCCGCCAAAGTAGTGTTTTAAAAATTCTAAAAATCTTTTAAAATTTACGGCTTTTATATATTTAACAATAAACTTTAAAAATTTATATTTTGTCATTCATAAACTTCGAAATTGTATTATAATATAAATCGGTTAGTTCGTTCAAATTAAAAGTATAGTTATTAACTTTTAGTTTTTCTTCTTTTGTTTTTCCTATTAAACTATAAACTTGGTTATTGGCTTTGCAGTATTCTTCAAATTCCGTTTTATTTTTTTCACTTATCGATACTATAATTCTTGATTGCGATTCGGAAAATAAAGTGAAATCCTCACGTGTTTTAATAGTAATATTTACGTCTGCACCAATCGGTCTTTCTCTGTTTATAATACAGCACTCGGTTAATGCAACCATAATACCTCCTTCGGAAATATCATGAGCGGACTTAATAAAACCTTTATCTATTAAATTAAGTAATGTTTTATGCAGTTTCAGTTCGGTATCCATATTCAGTTCGGGAATTTTACCGGCAACAAGTTTATGTTCTAATGCCAAGTATTCGCTTCCCCCAACTTCTTCAAAGTCTTCACCCAACACATAAATTAAATCATCATAATCTTTAAAATATGATGTTGTTACATTTTTAACGTCATCAATTACGCCAACCATACCAATAACGGGAGTAGGATAAACAGAAGCATCGGGACTTTCGTTATAAAAACTTACGTTACCGCCTGTTACCGGTGTATCAAACTTACGGCAAGCTTCTCCCATACCGGCTATTGCTTGTGCAAATTGCCAATAAACTTCAGGTTTATAAGGATTACCAAAATTCAAACAATTTGTTACTCCCAAAGGTAAGCCACCGGAACAAACCACATTACGTGCCGATTCGGCAACCGCTATTTTTGTCCCTTCTTTTGGATTTAAATATACATATCTTCCGTTGCAATCCGTTTTTGATGCTATTGCTTTGTTAGTCCCTTTAATATATATAACTGCGGAATCACAACCCGGTCCAACTATGGTATTGGTTCTTACCATACTATCATATTGTTCGTAAACCCAACGTTTTGATGCAATATTTGGAGAGGCAATCAATTTTTTTAATACATTGGAAATATTGTTGGACTTGGGTAATGAATTCAGATTATATTCGGAAAGTTTATCAATATAATCGGGTTTCTTTTGTTCTCTAACATATACAGGTGCACCGCCGCCAAGTACTAAATCAAATGCCGGCAATTTGGCTTTTAACTTGCCTTCATAATTTATTTCCAAAATGCCCGTATCGGTAACTTCTCCTATAATTTCGCAATTTAAATCCCATTTATCAAAAACTTCTTTTACTTTATCTTCAAATCCGGGTTTTACAACAACAAGCATTCTTTCTTGGCTTTCGGAAAGCATAATTTCATAAGCGGTCATCCCTTTTTCGCGTAATGGAACTTTGCTTAAATCAATAACCATTCCGCTATTTCCTTTTGCACTCATTTCGCTTGTGGAACAAGATATACCCGCAGCTCCCATATCTTGAATACCGATAATATAATCGTTTTTTATTATTTCCAAAGTTGCTTCAAGCAATAATTTTTCGGTAAACGGGTCGCCGGCTTGAACGCTTGGTCTTTTTGCTTCGCTTTTTTCGCTTATTTCTTCGCTGGCAAAAGTAGCACCGTGTATTCCGTCTCTTCCTGTCGAAGAACCGACTATCATAACTTTATTTCCTTTCCCTTTTGCAACGGCACTAGCGGTTCTATCGGTATTTACAATACCAATTGCCATTGCATTTACTAAAGGATTTCCTTTATAACACTCGTCAAAATATACTTCTCCTGCTACCGTAGGAACACCAAAACAATTACCGTAATCACCTATTCCCTTTACCACTCCTTCAAATAAAAACCGTGTTCTTTTATCTGTTAACGAACCGAACCTCAATGAATTTAAAGATGCAATAGGACGTGCACCCATTGTAAAAATATCGCGTAAAATACCTCCAACTCCGGTTGCGGCACCTTGATATGGTTCTACTGCCGAAGGGTGATTATGACTTTCTATTTTAAAACAAATAGCCAATCCATCACCAATATCTATTAAACCGGCATTTTCTTCTCCCGCACCAACCAATAACCTTCCCCCGCTACGCGGTAATGTTTTAAGTTGAGCAATTGAGTTTTTATAGCTGCAATGCTCACTCCACATTACGCTAAATACGCCTAACTCGGTGTAGTTTGGCTCTCTGCCTAAAATTTCTTTAATTTTTTCGTATTCTGCTTCGGTTAGCCCATGATTTAACGCCAATTCTAAATTTACAATAGGTTCATTCATTATATTAGCTCGTAATTAATTCTATTTTAAACTTTAAATATACTATAATAATTTTGAATTCTCAATTTTGAATTCTCAATTCTCCCGATGTAAATTTCTCGATATTATTTATATTATTATATTTTTCTAAAACAAAAACTTTCCTCTTTTAAATCGTTACTTGTTTTACTTAATACGTATTAAATATATTCAAGGCATTTCCTTTTTTGCTTCATCAAATACTTTTGCCATTATTCTTTTATTGTTTCTAATAAAATTTAATTTTAGCAAAAATTCTACAATAGCAGGCATTTTAATAAGTGGTAAATTAGCTTGTTTTAATGTTTTTTTATCTACCAATCCTTTTGTGGCAAGTTGATTGCCGCAATTAATAAATGCATTATTAACAGTTAAAGTAATTGGATATTTGGTTTCTGCATCAGGGTCCTTTCCGTGTTTAATTAGTCCTCCAAGTTTTCTGTTAATTACTCCTAATAAAGGAGCATCCATAAATTTAGAAAAAGTTTCAAAGTATCTTACTACATTAATATTTGTTTCGTCTTCTATATTATCTTGAGTTGTAATTACCAAAAACGGTTTAGACGCAATTTCTTTGGTAATATGATGAAAAAATAATCCTTTATTTGAGATTGTTTTAATTGAAGAATCTGCTGTAGAAGTAATTCGTTCAAGAAATATTTTTAACATAGCACTCATACTAAAAATATAAATTGGTGTAGCATAAATTATAATATCTGCCGATTTCATAGTATTAAATATTTCTTTAACATCGTCAGTATCATTATAAATACATTCTAAATAATGTTTTTCGGTATGGCAAACTCTACATCCTTTACATATATTAATTTTTTTATTTGTCAAGATAATAGTTTCAAACTCGGCATTTCCCGTTTTTGCACCTTTTTCAATTAAGCCTAACAAATAATGCGTATATCCGGTTACTCCTCTATGGCTTCCGTTTATTGCAACAATTTTCATGTTTTTATTTAACCCATAATATTAAGCAGTAATATATAAAATTACTTTAATTAGTAATAATTATAAAATAGTTAATTTGTTTATCTATTTCGATATTTGCAAAAATAAATATTGACTACGGTTAAAATACTGTTTATATTTGTTTCGATAATTATAAAAATAAAGTAGCAATATGGAAATTAATCAAAGTATCGAAATAATGAAATCGTTAGCCGATACATCAAGGCTAAGGGTATTAAACTTATTATTTGAAAAACCGAATTATGTTGAAGAACTTGCAAATAAATTAAATCTTGCAATTTCCACCGTTTCTTTTCACCTTAAAAAGCTTGAAAAAGCGGGTTTGGTATATAAACAAAAAGAACAATATTATGTTATTTACACTATTAAAGACGAAATATTTAATTTAACCCTGCGTGAATTTGCCGATTTTAACAATTTGGACGATTTTGAACAAAAAGAACGAATTAAAAAGTATGAAGAAAAAGTACTTAAAACATTTTTCAAAAATAAAAAGTTAATTAAATTACCCGTTCAATATAAAAAGAAATTAATTGTAGTTAAGGAATTTCTAAAATTATTATCCCCCGAAAAAAAATATAACGAAAAAGAAATTAACGAAATATTTTCGGTTTATTTTGACGATTATTGCACTGTAAGGCGAATATTAATTGACGAAGGATATTTAAAAAGAGAACATCAAATTTATTGGTTAAACAGCGAGGTAAAAAATGATTGATAGACAAGAAATAAAACGTGCCTATAAAGAAAAGAAAGCACAGATTGGTATTTATAAAATTGAAAACAAAGTTAACGGTAAAATATATATAGGTAGTAGTTTAAATATTCAAGCGCGATTTAACAGACACAAAATGTCCTTATCAACAGGTATTGAAGAAGTTAAAGAGCTGTTAAACGATTACAGAAAATACGGTGAGGAAAATTTTGAATTTTCGATTGTTGACTTAATAAAACAAGACGATAATGAATTTAGAAATTATAAAAAAGAGTTAAAAGAACTTGAACAAATGTATTTGGAAGAATTAAAGCCATACGGCAATAAAGGGTATAATATTTTAAAGTAATAATTATAAGATCATTTAATTTTTAATAATTCAATTACATTATCTTTATAGTTTCTTCCTATTGGTAATTTTTTATTGTTGGATAATTCTATTTCGGTACTTGAAAAGGACACTACTTTTTTTAGCGGTATTATAAACGATTTATGTATTCTTACAAATTGTTTTTCCAAAAGAAGTTCTTCATAATTACTAATGGTATTTTTTGTAATTAATTTTTTTTCTTTTAAGTGAAAGACGACATAATCCTTTAAACTTTCAAGATAAATAATATCTTCAATAAATACTTTTACCATTTTTCTATCAACTTTAATATAAATATATTCCCCATCTGT
>DAINPX010000236.1:0-5384 GCA_036743235.1 Melioribacteraceae bacterium | reverse complement strand
ACATTTTAGCAAGTTTGCTTTTTCTTTAACAAACGAATATAAATTAGTACTGCCTACTTCTTCCTCTCCCTCAAATATAAATTTGATATTTACAGGGGTTTTTCCTAAAGTCTTAAGATAACTTTCAACAGCTTTAATGTGTACAAAGTTTTGACCTTTATTATCATTGGCACCTCTAGCGTAAATTTTGCCGTCTTTAATTACCGGTTCAAAAGGGGGTGAATCCCATAATTCCAAAGGATCTACGGGTTGAACGTCATAATGACCGTATATTAATACTGTAGGTAAATGTTTATCTACTATTAATTCCCCATAAACAATAGGATGTCCTTTTGTTTCAAATATTTCCGTTTTAGGAATACCTATCCTTTTTAATTCTTCTTCAATAAACTTTGCACATTTAATAATATCTTCTTTGTTTTCTGGCAAAGTACTAATACTCGGAATTCTTAAATAAGTAAATAATTCGTCCAAAAACCTTTCTTTATTATTATTGATATAGCTTAAAACTTGTTCCACAATATCCTCTGTAATTTTAATAAATTCAAATTTTTAAATTTATTATTTTATTTGCACTTAAACAAGGTAAACATAAATTTTTTAATAAAAGTTTATCAATTAGTAAATTGTTATCATAAAAGATAGATAAAATTCTTAAATTTGTAAGTTAAACTAAAAATATTTATAATGATTATTTACAAATATATACTAAAAAATCACATAGCCCCGTTTGTTTTTTCTAATATTACTTTAATGGCTGTTTTTTTATTACAATTTTTAATGAAATTTGCCGATAAACTTGTTGGTAAAGGTTTAAGTACTTGGGTTATTTTCCAATTAATTGTTTACAATCTAGCTTGGATGGTAGTTCTTGTTGTTCCAATGGCGGTTTTAATAGCCACACTTATGGCTTTTGGAAGTATGGCTCAAAATAACGAAGTGGCTATTTTTAAGGCTTCCGGATTAAGTTTATATAAAATGATCATTCCCCCATTATTCGGAAGTATTTTGGTTGCATATTTATTAATTATGTTTAATAACCATGTATATCCTAATGCAAACCATGCTGCACGAGTTTTAGGAAATGACATATCACGCAAAAAACCCACTTTATCATTGGTTCCGGGAATATTTAGCCAAGAAGTACAAAATTATGCAATTCTGGCAAGAGATATTGACCCAAAAACAAACGAACTTTCTAACGTAACTATTTATGATTATTCCAGTCCTTCAAAAGTTAATATTGTTTCTGCAATAAAGGGGAAAATTTATTTTACTGCCGACCAAAAAAAACTTATGTTAGATTTAACTAACGGCGAAATCCATGAATCCGAAGTTGTTAATTTTATTCCCTATCGGAAGCTTAAATTTAAGAGGCATAAAATAGCTATGGATGCTTCTCAATTCTCTTTTCAACAGTCAAGTAATGATTTATCACGTGGAGAAAGAGAGATGGGAGCAAACGAAATGTTGTTAATTGTTGATAGTTTACAACTTATAGAAAATAGGTTTTTTAAGGAGTTAAACGATAGAGTTAATAGGGCATTTAAAAACGATTCAATTTATGCATATAATAAAATTAATTTTAGCTCAACAAACCTAAAGGGTATATATTTTAGAATAGAAGATAGAATTAGATCGGTTCAAAGTAGCATTACAGTAAACACAAGACAAATTGATTATAATAGAATTAACATGAATGCTTTTTGGGTAGAAATACATAAAAAATATTCAATTCCGTTTGCTTGTATTGTGTTTATTTTAATTGGTGCTCCTTTAGGAACAATGCTAAGAAAGGGAGGTTTTGGGGTTGCTGCAGGTGTAAGTCTAATTTTTTTCTTAATCTATTGGGCTTTTTTAATTGGAGGAGAAAAACTTGCCGATAGGAACTTATTATCTCCTTTTTGGGGTATGTGGGCTGCAAATTTTGTTTTAGGTGCGTTCGGTTTATTTATTACCTATAAAGCAGCAAAAGAAAAAATTGAATTAAGATTTGATTTTATTACAAAACTTATCCCAAAATCATGGAAACAACAGAGCGAAGATGAAAATTCTTGATAGATACCTTATAAAACAATTTGTTCAAACAATTCTTTTTGGGCTACTCGCTTTTACCTTACTATTTGTATTAATAGATTTAATGGAAAAGCTTGATGATTTTATAGACCATAATGTGCCTAACTATATTATACTGCAATATTATGTTGTATTTATTCCCGAAATTTTACGATTAATGATACCTGTTGCAGTACTTCTTTCAGCACTTTTTACTGCCGGAAAATTAGCAAATTTAAATGAATTAACAGCAATTCGTTCTGCTGGAATTAGTTTATTTCGGTTTATGCTTCCTTTCATTATTACAGCATTTATAATATCATTATTTTCAATTTATTTTGGCGGCTACGTCGTTCCTTATGCAAATAAACATTTAACTTACCTGGAACAAAACTTTATGAACAAAAATGTTTTTAGAGCAGGTAATAATATTTATTTTCAGGATACAAAAACTCGTATAGTTTCAATCAGTTTTTTTGATGTTGTTAACAATGTTGCACATAGAGTAAGCATACAAGAATTTGATAAAAATGATATTACTAAAATGACTGCACGAATAGATGCAATTAGAATGCAATATAATTTTAAAAAGAAATTTTGGGTATTAAAAGAAGGCACAAGCCGAGTTTTTTATAATGATAGAGAGAATTTGGAAAAATTTTCAAGAAAAGAAATTGAGTATCTTAATTTTATTCCCGAAGACGTTATTAAAAAACAAAGAAAACCCGAAGAAATGACTTTACCCGAATTATATAAACAGGCAATTGATGAACAAAAAGCCGGAAATGATAGTACACGAACGTGGATAGATTACCATTCCAGAATTGCATTTGCATTTAGCAGCATTATTGTTGTATTATTTGGCTTACCCATATCTTCCAACAAAAGAAGAGGTGGTGTTGCATTACAATTTGGAGTAAATTTATTAATTACTTTTTTATATTTGGTGTTTATGAAAATTAGCCAAGCATTTGGAAAAAACGGGGTAATGGACCCCGTTTTAACAGCATGGTTTGCAAATTTTGTTTTCTTAATTGCCGCAGTTTATAATATTTTCCGTTCAAGAAGTTAATTCAGTCATTTAATTAAAAGCATCCCTTTTGTGTAAGTTGATTTTTCGGTAATTAATTGATAATAATAAACACCGCTGGATAGACCGCCGAAATTATTTGCATCAAAAACAAATTCATGCGTACCCGAATTTAATCGATCATCTATTAAAGTTGTAATCAATTTACCCAATACGTTATATACTTTTAATGTAACATTTGTTGAATTTTGTAATGTAAATTTAATTGTTGTTGTAGGATTAAAAGGATTTGGATAATTTTGATACAACGTAAAATCCGGTTCAATTATACTTTTTACACTACTAATTTCACCTTTATAAACTATTTTAAATGCATCGGCTACAACATTTCCGTTGGCTAAATCATCTACTTTTATTTGAATTTTGCGAGGACTATTTATTTTGATATCGGTTAAGTAATTCCAATTACCGCCATCAGTCTTTTGAGATTTTTGAATAATATTTTCTTCACCGTTATTTAATATTGTAAAGCGTGTATCTGTTGCATTATCAACATCATCTTGCCACCAAGTAAATACGGAATATTCACCTGTAGGTAATTCTTCACTTGTATAGGTAACGGTATTAAGCCCTAATCCTTTTGAGGCAGCAAAAAAATTATCGCTATAATATTTTGTACCCCAATTATATTCATTCCAATCGCCCATTGCTACTGCATTTTTATTATCTAAAATTTGATATTTCGGATGACTAAGTTCCAAAAAATCGGCAACGGCGTATAAAGTTTTATACCCCAACTCTCGTAAATTATCGTCTGTAACTTCTGTTCCCATTGAATAATAATCATAAGGAGTTTCATATGTTAAAGCAACCGGTACATCTCCGTAATTCCCCCATAGCCATCCTTCGGGATAAACCGGACTTAAATTAGATTCTTCAATATCCGATTGATAAAAGTAATCGTTATTAGACGTGTTTAAATAAGCCAATTGATATTGTCTTCTGTAAAAATACTCACTTGTTGAAGATGCTGTATGTACATAAAACGTACAAAACGGAGAGGCTATTGAATGTAGGTTTAATGCCGTATTAATAACCTTTTGATTGCAGACTTCCGTCATTTTGGTCTTTAATAATTTTACTTCTTGTGTTGTCTGATCTTCCGGTTTATTCCAATTAGATTCTAAATCCACTCCATCAAAATTGGTTCTGCTTCTACCATAATAAACCCCGTCAGGGTTAGTTGTAGGAACTAAATGGAATTCAACTTTTTTACGCAAAAATGAAGCATATTCATCATCTTGCAATAATCTGTTTACTATACCTTCAAAGTGGTAAGAAGAAGGTGTTTCTCCCGGATGAGTACGAGCATGAATCCATACAACATATTTTTCTGAAATAGGAATAAAAGGATCGGTAATTACCAACTCTCGCATCGGTAAATTATGGTTTGTATATCCAAATGTATTAACCGAACACTCGGGATGAGAGCCCCAAATGCCTATTTGTTCATCAATTTTACTTAAATTATATGGAGTATAATAAGAAACATAAACGGTATCGTTTTCGTAGGTTTTTTGAAAGACATTTGTTGAAGGCGATTCCGAAAGAGTAAACCTTTTATAAGTTTTATTATCGTAGCTGTACATTGCCCTTTTAACATCGCTATTGGTAACTTTTACTCGTACATACCTATTTTTCACCCCACTAATCCTAAAATAAAACCACCTTCCGCCAATATCTTGTTTTGTTGTAACGTTAAATGTTACGGAATCGGTAGTAGAAACAGTATTTAAATTTCCACTTTCAAAATTGGCATCAAACTTAATCTGAGCATTAATTACACCTGCTAATAAACACATAATCAAAAATATCTTATTCAATCTATATCCTCACTTAATAATATTTACCCATACAAATTAATAAAAATTAATTTACTTTCATAATTGAAAATAAATAGAAAATATGGATTTATTATTACAAATATTTATGATAAAAATATTATAATTATATAGAAACTTGTTTAAAGTAAAGTTTACTAATAATTAATTTATAATACAATTAATTATAATTCTTCAACAAAATTAATATCTAATAGTCCTATATATCTTTACCCAAAACACAATTATAAGTTAACATAATTAATTAGTGAATAATAAAATGACAAATTGCAAAATTTTTGAATAATAATATTCGTTAACTATTAATATATTATTCCTATTTACTAAGAGATTAACAGATTTTGGTTTTTATATGCTCCAAATCACTTAATACTCAGAGCTGCCGCTGAAATACATCA
>DAINPX010000235.1:0-5387 GCA_036743235.1 Melioribacteraceae bacterium | reverse complement strand
TTATCAACAGCGGTTAATACGCCTTTACCTAAAAAACGACTTTTATCGCCGTCACGTAATTCAACTGCTTCATATTCTCCTGTTGAAGCACCGCTTGGTACAGCTGCTCTTCCGATAACACCGGATTCTAATACAACTTCAACTTCTACAGTTGGGTTGCCGCGTGAATCTAAAATCTCACGACCTCTTACATCTACTATTGTAGTCATTTTATTTCTCCATTTTATTAAAAATTCCATCGTATAAGGTAAAAAAAAAAGCTTAATTTTACAAGTGATACAAATTTAACTTAATCGATTATTTTCTTTATATCCTTATCTTTTCCCAAAACAATAAGAATATCGTTACTTTCAAGTACAGTTGTAGCTGTGGGAACGCCGTAAATTCTTTCTTTAAAAATTATATCTCCGTTTTCATCCGATTTTATTTCATACCTTCTTTTAATAGTAATTAAATTGATATTATATCTAATACGTAAATCAATTTCTTGAAGCGATTTACCTATAAATGCCGTAGGAGTTTTTATTTGTACTATATTATAATCATCACCCAATGGAAAGTAATCCAACACTTCTTGATTGATAAGATTAAAAGCAACTTTACTGGCTATTTCCAATTCAGGGTTAATAATTTGATGCACTCCAAGTTTTGTTAAAATAGTTTCTTGAATTTTTGAATTAACTCTTGCAATTACTTTTTTAACTCCCATTTGAAGTAACAAAACGCTTGTTAAAATAGTACTTTCAAAGTTAGTACCAATAGAAACAATAGCAGCGTCAACATTATCGATGCCTAAAGCTTTTAATGGTTTAATTTCGGTGGCATCAAGTCGTGCTGCATAAGTAACTTTATCTTTAATTTCTTCTATTACTTCCATACTTTGATCAATTGCAATTACTTCAACTCCTCTTTCAGCCAAAGAAAGGGCAATGCTATATCCAAAATCTCCTAAACCGATAACGGCAAATTTCCTATTCATTTATTCTCCTTTATAAGATTGAGATATTTTCTTCCGGTAAATCGTAACTTGGGGCTTCTTTTATTTTTAATATTGCAAATAAAAATGCTAAAGGACCTACTCTTCCTATAAACATCATTAATATTAAAATTGATTTCCCTGCATCACTTAGGCTTCCTGTTATACCGCGTGATAAACCTACCGTACCGAAGGCACTAAATACTTCAAAAGAAATATCTCGAAGACTTTTATCATCGGTTATGGCTAATCCTAAGATGCCGAGAGTTATTATTGAAATACTAAAAAAGGACTTTATTAATCCACGTAATAATGTTTCTTTTGGAATAGTTCGGTTTTTATAAGTAACACTTTTTGCATTACGCAAAATAGCTAATGAACCGAAAATAATTAAGGCAAAAGTTGTGGTTTTTATACCTCCGCCGGTTCCGCCGGGTGATGCTCCAATAAACATTAAAATACAATAGAAAATAGTTGTTGCAGTTGAAATTTTTGTAAAATCAATTGTATTATATCCTGCAGTACGCGTTGTTACAGACTGAAAAAAAGACGCATGAATTTTTTCAAAAGTTGTCATATTCTTTAAAGTATTATCATATTCAAGCGTATAAGTTGCTATTGTTCCAACAACAATTAAAACGATGGTTGTAATTACAACAATACGTGTTTGTAGGCTGAATTTAGTTCTAATCTTTTTTGTTCTAATTTGCCAGGATTCAATATTAAAAACATTCATAATAGTGCCAAAACCAATACCTCCCAGAATTATTAAAAAGGCAATAGTTGTAGTAAATACATAATTTTTAACAACTAATACATCCATTAAATTATTGCTAAAAAGTGAAAAGCCTGCATTACAAAAAGCAGATATACTATGAAAAACGGAAATAAAAATTGCTTCGGTAATATTGGGCACTTTATCTTTGATGCTAATAAAAAGTGTTACTGCTCCAACTGTTTCAATTACAAACGTAATTAAAGTAAGATAACCAATTATTTTTGTAATTTTTCCTATATTATCTTCTTCAAGCAAATCATGTAAAACAATACGTTCTTTAATTCCTAAACCGCCGGATAAGAAGAGAGCAAAAAATGTTGTAAAAGTCATTAATCCCAATCCGCCAACCTGAAATAAAATCATAATTATTATTTGACCGAATGGTGTATAATATGTAGCAGTATCTACGGTAATTAAACCTGTTACACAAACCGCACTTGTTGAAGTAAATAATGCATCAATAAAATTATTGCTTCCACTAGTTGTTGCTGCGGGTAACATTAATAATAACGCCCCCAATAAAATTGTAGCCAAAAAACTTAAAACAAATAAACGTGATGGGTCAATTTTAGATTGTAAAATTTTATTGTTATACCTAAGTCCTCCTAATATTAATCCGGAAACGATAAAAACTTGAGCAACAATAATATATAGGTAAGCAATATCTTTAAACTTTAATGCAATTCCAAGATTTTTTAACAAACTTTTGTCAAATACAGATAAAAGAGCTTCAACAATTATTAGTAAAATAAATGCAAATTCAAACTTATGGCTAAGTAGAAAATCTTTCTTTTTATTTGTTAAAACTAACAAAACAATATTGTAAAAAATGAAAAGCACAAAAACAAAAATTACTGCGTCATGTAAAAATATGCTAATTTCACCTTTTAATAAAAAACCATATTCCAGAATAATTGAAAGTAATCCGACAATACTGGAAATTCCCATAATAACTTTTAAAAATTTTGTTAACTTTTCTTTATTCATTTAATAAGTTTTCCGTTTTTAAAGCGTTGTTAATATGTAAATTTATTGAATTTTTTAACTGGTTTTCTAATAAAGAATCAATACAGTAAATATTTACTTTAAACTCATACCATTTTTCGGCATAATTGCTTTCTATTAAAAATACTTCCGGTTTTTGTTTTACATAAGTAAAAGGAGAAGAGAGAGCTGCTTCGGTAAGAATTTTTTTTAATAAATTAATATCTATATTGTTTGGAAAACGGAAATTAAAAGTTATTTGTTTTTCTCGTTCTCCTTTATTAATGTTTTTTATTGCAGAATAAATAAAAAAAGCATTAGGAATATGTACTTCACATCCGGCTTCGGTAATTAGTTGCGTAGTTAACCAATTAATCCTTTTAACTTTTCCCGTAAATTCTTTAATGTTAATAAAATCACTTATTTCAAAAGGGTTTTTTAAAGAAATATAAAAACCACCAACAATATTTTTAAAGACATCTATAAATGAAATTCCAACAAAAATTATTGAAACAAGAACAAAAATTAAAATTATTTCTATAGTGTTGCTAAATAATTGATATAATAATAAATAAATTACGGTTAACCATAAAAATATTTTAATTATTGTTATTAATCGTGCCGTAAATAAGTATTCTTCTCTAATCTTTTTATTTTTACGAATATAATCGAGTAATTTATTTAATATAATGGCAATTGTTAAAAGAACAAGAATTCTAAAAATTGTCCAAAAATTTATGTACTTAAATATATTTAAAGCCTCTAAATCATTTTCTAAAGTGTTTTCGTAAACTTTAGTATTTGGTAAAATAGGTGCTTTTACAGTATCAAAATATTTATAAATTTTTTGGGGTATAGAATTCTCCTTTTTTAAAGTTGAATCCTTAATTATTGTAGTATCTTGTAATTCGGATTGAGCTAAAAAACTGCCACAAAATAAAAATAATACCAAAATAAATATATTTTTCATAAATTATATTAAATTCCTTTTTAACAATTCCGATTCAATAATTTTGTAAACAAATTTGTTTATAAAGTATTTGTCGCTATTTAAATCTATTTTATCTCTATAAATTAATTCAAGATTAGATAAGTAGTTTAATTTTGTTTTTACATCTCTTAAATCGGTAAATAACATTTCGGCTATTTCTGTATCTGCCAGCCACCCATGTCTAAAAATAATAGAAAGTATAATAAAATAGTCGGCATTTAATTCCTTAAATATTTGCAACGAAACACGATTAGGAGGACGCATGAATAGTTTATTGTTTTTAATATCATCAATTGAAATTAGCCAATAATACATTGCGGAAATTATATTACCTTCGGCATATTCTTCAAGTTTATCAAAAAATTCTTTAGCAAGTTCTTCCTGTTGAGTGAGTTTGGATTTAATTTTAAAGAGCTTACTTTTAAGTTTATAGAAGTCAGATACCTTAAATTCCAAATCAAAACCGGTTGCATTGTGTCTGCTTAATAAAATAGAACGAATATCTTTTTTATGCAATAAATTTGTGAGTATTTTTTCGGTAAAAATTTCGTTTAAGCCAAAATTTGTAGTATAAAAATCCCATACATATTTACCGCAGGTACAAATCCAAAAAGTATTGTTTTGTGTTTGAGCCAAAATTATCTTAAAAAGTTTTAATGCTTCGTAACCATTATGCTTACGTAAGTATAATTTTCCAATATTTTCAATTAAAAATATACGCTTATTAGATTTATCGTTTAATTCCGAAATCAGTTCTTCTTTTGTTAATGTTTTTGTATAACCGAGTAATTTGGAGAAAAGCAACAATAAATTTTCCGGAGTTGTAATAGAATCAGATATTTGGAAATGTATTGTTTCAACATCCTTTAGTACAATATTTTTAATAGTATTAATTAAGCTTTTCTTACCGCTGCCGGGTTCACCAATAATAATTAATGAAGAAGCTTTGTTTTCGTAATGTTTGTTAAATGCATTTTTTACCAGCTCAATAAATTTTTCTCTTCCAATAAAAAAATCACTTGTTTCTAAAGGTGCTCCGTCAAATAGTTTTCTATAAATAAACGGTAAGTTTATTAATTTCTTTTCGTTTGAATAAATTGAATTAGACGAAAATATTACTTCCGGTTCTTTTTTTATACCCAAATAAACTAAAAATTTTAATGCAAAATCTTTAGCATAAATTTGATAATGCCGAGTAATATTTGTTGATAACTTCTTAAATTTTATATTAACATCGTTAATTAATGTAAACAATTTAGATTTTACGCCATCGTTAGTATCTAAAGAATTTGTTTTTTTAGTAATACTTTGCGATAATCTATAATCAATTATACTATTTATTTCCGATATTATTATTTTAATTTTTTCACTAATTTTATTAGTTAAATTTTTATCTAATCTAACAACTTCTTCTTCTAATTGATTGGTTTTTATTTTTAGTTTATCAAATAACGACTCAATAATCTCTTTTACAATTGTTTGTTCCGCTGTTGTGTCTTCTCTTTCCAACTCTTTTCCGGCAGTTTGCAGATGGTACTCTGCAATTGAAAAAAGATTTTTAATTTCTAAAACACTAAGGTTTAAATAATTAATTAATAATTCGTTTACTTCACCAATTTCTCGAGGTAGTTTATACTCCAATAGGTCTTTAGAAGATA
>DAINPX010000234.1:0-5389 GCA_036743235.1 Melioribacteraceae bacterium | reverse complement strand
TAATTCTGATACCATTCGATATGCGTTACCACGGTTATAATAGGCTTCTTCAAAATCAGGGTTTAGGTCAATTGCTTGCGAAAAATCTTCAATTGCACCAATAAAATCTTGCAATTCATATTTAGCAAGACCTCTATTGGCAAAAGCGAATTCATTCATATTATCAATTTCAATTGCTTTAGTATAGTCTTCAATTGCACCTTTATAATTTAAAGCACCCAATTTTGCATCACCGCGGTTATGGTAATAATCGGCATTTTTAGGGTCTAATTCAATAGCTTTATCAAAATCTTTTACCGCCCCTTCATAGTCTTCAAATAAAAGTTTATCTAACCCCTTATTAAAATAAGTTTCAGGCATAACACACTCTCTTAGTTTAAAATAAATTTATTAAAGTATTAATTTAAACTTAAATAAAATTATTTGCAAACAAAAAGAGAATAAAACGATTAAATTGTGGGTATTACAATTATCACTTAGTAAAAATAAATATCGGGAATAGGTTTTCTTCCGGAATAACCTTTTTCTTCGGTATGATAATACTTAATAGTCTCTTCATCGCTTTTCCAGCATAACAATACTTCCTCACCATCAATAATAGAAGGAAAATCTACAAGCCCAATAGTAAAATTCCAATCCTTAAAAGAACAACCAAGTTCTTCAAGTTCCTCCATATATTTTTGCATTTCCAAAATCAATGTTCTAATTTTGTTATTATTTTTTATATTTTCGTCACTTGTTTCGGAAATTTCTTTAAGCTCGTTTCCGCATCGCAAAATATCCTTAACAATACTTTTTACAAGAGGCAATGTTTTTATTGCTTCTTTTGGGGTAAAATATTTTGTTTCTATGTGCGTCATTTTGTTACTCAATTTTAATATTAATACAAAATGTATAAATAAATAGTTCAACTATTTAAACTAAAAAAGGCTGCCGTAGTATAGGCAGCCTTTAACACGAAATTAAAATTTATTTATTTTATTTCTTCTAAAGAAAAATTAGGCGCTTTTTTTAATGATTTTTTATCATAACCTCCCTTTAAAGCTTTATTAATATCGTTTACATAAGCCGATTTTTCTACCAAACCTACATATGAACCGATTATATATCCTTCTTTATCTACTACAAACGAAGTAGGAATAGAATTTATCCCTCCAAAATCCATAATTACTTTATCATTTCCTTTTACAATAGGATAATTAATTTTATTGGATTTCATAAACGGAACGACGTCTTTTTGAGTTTGTCCGCCATGTGTTAAAGCATCTAAACTAATTCCTATTACTTCAACGCCTTTGTTTTTAAATTCATTTTTTAGTTCTACTAAATCAGGAATACCTTTACGACACGGAGGACACCATGTTGCCCAAAAATCCAACAGAACTACTTTACCTTTATAATCGCTTAACTTTATTACTTCTGCTTTTGAATAATATGGAGGATATGGACCATCTAATGTATCTCCGTCAGAGTTATTTACTATTAATAATATAAAGAATATTGTTAAAAATATACCTGTATATATATAATTTTTATTTTTTTTGAAATCAAAACTTTTCTTTTCGGTATCATTAACCATATCGGTTTTTGGGGTGTTTTTAATTTGTTTACTCATTTTATCTCCGTTAAATAATTAGCATGTTAATTTACAAAAATTTTAACTTTTTTCAAGCATTAGGTTTAAATCTTTAACAAATTCAGTTATTTGGTTTTCGTCAAATCCTTTTTCTTTGGCAGCTTTTTCTAAGCTACCCCAAATAGGTTCACCGCATCTTAAACATCTAACCCCTTTATCTCTTAAATATACTACACTATCGGGTAAAAGATTTACTAAATCTTCAATTTCTATTTCTTTATCTATTACTTTTTTATTCACTTTTTTGTTCCTCTTTTTTCTTTTTACCCGGCATAGCAAATATTAATCCCATTACCCCACCATAAATTACCGATAAGTAAGGATTGCTTGTAATAGGACAATTTCCGCTATAACATCCTATAAAATGGTAGTATGCGTATCCGCCTAATAATCCTAAAACAATCGGAAGTATTCGTTTTACAAAAAAGACTCTATTTAATTTCATATTCTATTTTTTTTAGTTTTTATACTATTAAGATGTTATTTGATGCAAAAAGATTCATAAATGCAGAAATATTTCCAAAAATTAAACTAATTATCTTGCTCTTGAATTTAGTATTTAATAGCTTTACATTAGTGAAATTTTAAATTAAAATAAACGGAGTAGATATGGCGGAATACAACAAACATCTTTATATGATAGTTTTTCCTATTAATGCACTTGTTGCCTCGCAGTTAGAACCCGATAAATTTGGTGAACATTATACTGTTGGAAGTGCAAAACATTACAGCGGAAAAGTTATTTTTGCCGAAATAGATATTAATTACCGACACGAGTATTTTCAGATTGAACGATATTTGGATTTAACTGTTCCACATACGGACGGTTCTCCTAAAAAAACTAAATTTATTTGTTCTTATAATGTATTGGAACATGTTGATTTGGCAGCTATAAAAAAACTATTTTTATGTACTGCCAACGGTAAAGTTTTACCTATTGAGCCCAAAGAATATACTGCGGTAAACGAACCGGGCTTAATACGAGTTTACCAAGAAATTTGCCCGTTAGAAACCTTGGTTGCTTCAACTTTTGACCAACGTGAATTTGGTAAATTTATTACAACACAAACACGATCTAAGGGCGCTCCTAAAATGATGTTTACTCAAATTGAGTTTAACATAGATCACTTTTTTGAAATGAATAAAGATAAGGAAATTTTTCAAGCCGAATTGCACGGCATTAACCCTTATCGTTTATACGATTGTTTAATGGAAATTAAAGATAAACCGGCAAAATTAACAAAAACTATTAGTTTAGGAAGTTTATTAAGAGAAATTTCGTATAAATTTTTACGCCATGGATTTTGGTTTGCCGAAGGTGATGTATTGAAATTCTTCCCTATGCCTTCATTAAATCAATTGGAAAACGAATATTACTATTGGTGGAAATTTGTAAGATAAGTTTTATTTTGATTTTATATTCCCCTATTTTATTTTATAGGGGAATATTTTTATTATTAATTATTCTTTATTATTTCCATTAAAAAAATTTTACATCTCTTTTAGTTAAATATTATTTAAAGTTTATTTGTAAACGTTACAAATTATTTCTTTATTTTATGAAAACAGATAACATTAAAATAATTGGCTTTGATGCCGATGACACATTGTGGCAAAACATGATTTATTTTGCCGAAATTGAACAAAATTACGCTAAATTGCTTTCCGATTTTATTTGTGAAGATGAACTTAACAAATTATTATTTTCCACTGAAGTTAGAAATATGGATATTTACGGCTTTGGTGTTAAAAGTTTTATGCTTAGCATGATTGAAACAGCTATTAAAATAAGCGATTATAAAGTAAGCCCAAAAGCTATAGAAAAAATGATTGACATGGGACAACATCTTTTAAAACGTCCGGTAGTTTTATTAGACGGAGTAAAAGAAACAGTTGAAAATTTAAGCAAAAAATACCGATTAATTGTTGCCACAAAAGGTGATTTAATAGACCAGCAAAGTAAATTAGATAGAAGCGGTTTAGCACAATATTTCCACCATGTTGAAATTATGAGCGATAAAAACGAAGCCAGCTATTTGGAAATGCTTAAACACTTGGATATTAAACCTAATCGCTTTTTAATGATAGGCAACTCGTTAAAATCAGATATACTACCGGTGTTAAAAATTGGCGGTCACGGAATACACATCCCGTTTAATATTACTTGGCAACATGAATATGTTGATCCTACTTTAATTAAAGGCTTAAAAAATTATATTGAGTTAAGTAATATTACGGAATTAACTAAAATATTATAATAATTTATTATTTAGGGGGAAAAATGAATAATAACTTTGTTATTTTAGGAGCAGGTGGCTCTATTGCAAATTCTTTTACCGAAGAGCTTATTAAAAACGGTCAGAAAGTTACTCTTGCTTCACGAAAAGAGCTAAAAATTGCAAATACCAAGTGGGTAAAAACCGATTTACTTAACTACAAAGAAACATTAAGTGCCGTTAAAGGGAACAACATTGCTGTTTTAACCGCAGGCTTAAAGTATGATAAAAAGGTTTGGCAAAACGAGTGGTTACCTTTAATTCGTAATGTAATTGATGTTTGTAAATCCGAAAACGTAAAATTGATATTTTTTGACAACGTTTATATGTATGGACTGGTTAGAGGTAAAATGACCGAAAACTCACCTTACAACCCGTGTAGTAAAAAAGGAGAAGTTAGAACAAGAGTTACAAAAATGATTGAAAGTGAATATCAAAAAGGGAATATTACTGCCATAATTGCGCGGGCAGCCGATTTATACGGACCATTCGGTGGAATGAACTGCGTTCCTAATTTTATGATTATTGAAAATTTAATGAAGGGTAAAAAAGCACAAATTTTAGGTAAAGATAACGTATTCCATTCATTAACTTACATCCCCGATTGTGCAAAAAGTTTATATATACTTGCAACCGACCCTACCGCTTATAATCAAATTTGGCACTTGCCTACTGCTTCGCCTCCTATAACAGGAAAACAGTTTGTCGGCTACACTGCGGAATTATTGGGTGTTAGCCCTAAATATTCCGTATTATCTAAATTTATGATAAAATTAGCAGGTTTATTTAATAGTACTATTAACGAAGTTAACGAAATGCTTTATCAAAATTTATTTGATTATTATTTTGATTCAACTAAATTTGAAAAGCATTACAATTTCACTCCAACAACTTATGTTAAGGGTATTGAAGAAACAATAGAATATTATAAAAGATTGCGGGTTTAATTACCTGCAATCTTTTTTTTACTATATCATAAACGTAGGCAAAGGAATTATTACCGGTTCTTGAAACCAAAAACTGTTTTTAACATCATATTTATAAACAAATTTAATAATTATGGAGAATAAAAAAATGTTAAGAACAAATTTAACCCATGTGCAAAGTACACAAGAGCATAGTGAATTATTACAAAACAATGAAAACGTTATGATTTGTTGCGGACGAATGGGACCGATGTGTATTCCTGTTTACGAAGTTATGGAAGAGTTAGAAAGTGAATATCCAAACGTAAAATTTGCCGATATGGAATTTGACACTCCGGATGCAAAAGTAATTAGAAATTTACCCGAATGTCGCACTTTTGCAGGTTTACCTTTTGTTGTTTATTATAAAAACGGTAAAGTTGTAAAAGCTACAAGCAGTATTCAATCGCGTGATCAAATAACCGAAATTTTAGATGAACAGTTTTCTAAATAAATTAAATTCGGTCGGTTATTTGATCACGCGATTGAATACTGCTTGTAGCTTTTACAAC
>DAINPX010000233.1:0-5391 GCA_036743235.1 Melioribacteraceae bacterium | reverse complement strand
ATTCCGTAATAACGGAAATACGTTATTACGATAATACGGTTTTATAAGAACGGAGAGACTATGATAATAGCAGTATTAAACTTAAAAGGTGGTTCGGGCAAATCAACATTATCAACTAACCTAGCAGTAGCGGCTAATTTAGACGGATTTCGTGTATTGTTAATTGATACGGATCCTCAGGCTACAAGTATTCGTTGGGCAGGAGAACGCCCCGATACAGCCGCTAAAATTAGTGTTGTGGCAATTCCGGATGCAAAAGCATTAAAAAAACAGATACTGGAGTTTACAAAAGATTATGACATGATAATTATTGACGGAGCTCCGCAGTTAGATTTAATATCAACAACCTCTATTGCAATATCAGAAACTGTTTTAATCCCTGTATCACCTAGCCCGTATGATATCTGGGCAACTGAAAATATTGTTCAACGAGTTAAAATTGCTCAGGAGATAAACCCTAATCTTACAGCGTATTTTATCGTCAATAGAGACAATCCGAGGACTTTGTTAAGCCAAGATACCAATGAAGCATTAAAAGAGCTAGGATTGCCCTTATTTTGCGTTAAATTGCATAATAGGATAGCTTATGCGGACTCTGCATTAAACGGTTTATCGGTACTAGAGTGGACAGACCAAAAAGCAAAGGATGAAGTGAATGCTCTATATAGCGAACTAAAACAATTAATGGAGATAAAGTAAATATGGACCGTAAAAAACTTTCAGATTCATTAAAGAAACCAATTGAAACTCAACCTAACACTACCGATTTAATTATTAATACAATCGAGAACACAGCCGAAAAGAAGCTTACTGTTATGTTGCCGCAGCATTTACATCAAAAGCTAAAAATGTATGCCGTTAAAAATAATCTTTCTATCAAGGAAATAATTGTCGATTTTCTGGAAAAACTATAAAATATAGAGACAAAATCACCCGACTTATCGCCGACTACGATTAGATATTTAAGTTTCTGACATCATTTTCACCCGAAATATCGTTAACTTAACCTAATCTATTGCTTTTTTGGTGACTTTTCGATATTTTGGGTCAAAAATTAGCAGAAAAACGATAAACGATAAGTCGGGTGAAATTAACGATATGTTGGGTGTTTTTAACGATATGTTGGGTGAAATAAACGATAAGTCGGGTGAAATAAACGATAAGTCAGGTTAAAATCGGCTTGTAACTTATTGTAATATAATAAGTTGGCGTTCCCCTACTATATATAACTATTAATAACTATTTAAAAACTACTATTAGAGTAATGGTTTTTTTTATGGATGATAATGAAATAAATGTTAAAAATAACTCATTTGGCGGTATTATAAAGCTGCGTCAAGATATTGATAACTCAACATATCAATTATTCCAACGGTTGGAAGAATCTCCTACCGGGGAAATTGTATATCAAATTGAAAAAGACAACAAGAAAGTATCTATAGAATTAAGTTATAGCAAAACTCCTGATAGAAAGGTAAGTCGTACAACGGCAGATTTAGAAATATTATTAGCATCCCTTCTAACACAAAACGAATATGACAGAGTAATTACAAATATTACAATGAAAGATTTGTTAGAATATTTAAACCGTGAATCAAGCGCCCAGAACTATGAACGATTAAAAAACGATTTAAAGGTACTAAAAACTTTGGATAGAACTATTGTTATAGAAGAATTTAATGACATTACTGACAATAAACCACCCAAACGACAAAAAATTAAAATGCAATCAATGATTATTGAGGAGCTTGATCTCGATTCGCGTTCTCCCCATTCAAATAAAATTGTGCTTGCAGAAACATTTGTTGAAAGAGTTAAAAATCGATTTTTTATACATTTGCCTCCAAAACAAGTGTTTTTTGCACTTAGCAGTAACGCCAAAAATGTATGCGAAAGACTGATTACAATATTACGACCGGTAGGCAGAGGCAATGATCGTAGGTTTAGCATGCATACCATAAAAAAAACCATTGAAGATTTTACATCTGAAATAATAGGTTACAATTATAAATACAATCATAAGCGAAAAGAAGTTATTAATAACGTATTAAATCAGCTTGATTTTTTAGTACAGAATTATACTTTTGAGAAGGATAAAGTTAGAAGGAATACATATATAATTGTGAATTTCTACAAGTACGAAGAGTATATGGCTAATATAAAAAATATTGAAGGAGTAAAATATCGTTCAACTGATGACGAGTCTGAAATTCATAAGAGTGAAAATATAGCCGGCGAAGTGAACGATACGGTTTTATATTACGAATTAATACAAGCAGATATTTCTGAAAGTAAAGCCGCTAAAATTATTAAAATGGATTTTAATTGTATAAAAAGCAATAGTGCAGAAATAGAGAAATCGTATTATGATAACGGTTTAACGTTTGAAGACTATGTTAGAGAGAAGATAACTGTTGTGAATGATTATGCCAAAAGAAAAAAAGAGAATAAAGAGCCGGTTAATATTGAAGCGTTATTGATAAAAGCATTACAGGAAAATTGGCAAAATAATCATGTTGCAGAAGAGAAAAAACAACATGCAGAACAAATTAAAATACAGCAAATGAAAGCTCAAGAAAAACAATTAGAGGAGCGAATAGAGGTAATTAAAGTTCATTACGAATCAAAAATACAGAACAAAGTAGAAAAAATTATAGAGAACGAGCCGGAAACAATTGAGAAGATTATTTTGGAATTAAAGAATAATAATTCTATTCATACATATAATGATACATTAACTCCATTAGAAAATTATCAAAATAAAATAATTGTAAGAGGAGTTATAAATAGTGTTATGGCTTCAAGGTATAATACTATTGCAGAGTTGTATGAAGAAATGGCTGCTAAAATTGAATTAGTTAAAAAAGGTTATTAAAAACGCAATGCCGTAAAAACGTAATGGCGTAATTACGTTAATACGGTTAAAGTAATCTAATTAAAACAGTATTTTATAGCAAAATTGAATATTCTTATGTACTTAAAAATATTATTTTAATTTTGCTAATAACCATAATAATTATGCAGGGTTGCTTAGTACTTGATTCCATATGTACAAATCAGAATGTTTACAATTATAATGGTCCTGATACTCTTTTTATCGGTGATGTAATAATCAATAATGACTTATATAATCTGGAAGGCGAGATTTATAATATAACATCGGGAAATAGTATATAAATGGGATTCACAACTGTCTTTTAAGGATCGGGTTACTGTTGCTTTGGATTGGCTTGATACTACTTTGCAATCGCCTCAAAGAATTAAAATTACACAAGCAGACGGAAATTTTACGATTAATCATATTTTTATAGTTCGCAAAGAAACTATATCTGATGCACTTAAAAACAGGGTTAAATAAAGGAAAATTTTTGAATAGAATTAGAAATTCTTTTATAAATAAATGGCTGTAATACCGTAATTACGACAAAACGTAATTACAGTAATACGGTAAATGTCTTGAAATTTGTATATTTAGTGTGCTTATGGGTTATTTATTTTTAAGGGCGTACGTTGTGTGCGCGGTGCTTTAAAAGCAGCTTCTTAGTATAACTCGAGTCCGCAAAAACGATTTACATCGCATACAATTTGTATGCTTCGCAAATATCAATTACCTAAATAATTTTATAAACGAGAAGAGGGGTGTTTCCATTTCCTGATTTTCGAGTACTGTTAAGATACAATGCAAAACAAATAGTAGGGCGTGAATCCTACTAGTCTGGCAATGGGAAATTTGATTTTTGGGAGGTTAAAACTTGATTTTGAGGTTTATTATTATTATTGAGAAAAGAATTACCAAATTATTTGATTTATTCAAAGTTTCAACTGGGTAGAATTTGGTCGATAATATTATAAATAATTAACTATAATCAAAGGAGTAAATTTATGAAAAATGCTATACTGTTTTCTTTGTTTTTTGTTGCCTTTTTTATTACAAGCTGCAAGAAAGAAGAAAGTAATCCTGTAACACCAAACCCTGTAGAAGTTGAAATGATTACCGTTCAGGGAGGGACTTTTGATATGGGTGGAACAATTTCAAGTAACGAACTACCCATTCATAGCATAACACTAAGTACATTTAAGATAGCGAAATACGAAGTTACCCAAAAACTTTGGGTAGCTGTAATGGGAAGCAACCCAAGTCTTATTACCGGAGACGAGAATAGACCTGTAGAACAAGTAAACTGGAATGACGTTCAACAGTTTATTACAAAATTAAACCAATTAACGGGAAAGAACTATAGATTACCGACCGAAGCAGAATGGGAATATGCGGCAAGGGGGGGAAACCAAAGTCAAGGATATACTTATGCAGGCAGTAACGATGTAAACGCGGTTGCATGGAATCCCAATAATAGTGGTAATGTAACTCATCCCGTAGGCACAAAATCCCCCAACGAACTTGGTATTTATGATATGAGTGGGAATGTATGGGAATGGTGTAATGATTGGTATGGTGAAACTTACTATAGTATCAGCCCAAGTACAAACCCACCGGGACCTAGCAGCGGTACTTTCCGCGTTTGGCGCGGCGGTTCTTGTCACAGCAGCAATGACAACTGTCGTTCTGCTTATCGTAGCTACGGCTACCCCGTTAGCAATTACGGCTATATTGGTTTCCGGTTAGCTTTAGACCTGTAGTAACTCTTTTAAACTTTAAATGTTTTTTTACACTTTAAAACGATTTATATATTGCAATAGTCTTTATTTTTAAGGGCGTACGTTGCGTACGCTCTGCTTTAAAAGTAGCTTCTTAGCATAACTTGAGTCCACAAAAACGATTTACATCGCATACAATTCGTATGCTTCGCAAATATCAATTACCTAAATAATTTTATAACTTGGTTTGGTAGCTTTAATTTATAACGCAACGATATTTTTATAAATTATTTCGGTAACATTTTTTGTGATGTAATTCGTGTAATTCGATGTAGATATTGGGGCTTGATTGTTAATCAATTATCTATTATTTTGTTAAATCGAATTCAAAATAGAAAGTTTAATAAACCTAATATAAATAAAGAATTTAATCTATCAACATTGGAGTTGGTTATGAAAAAAACTATTTTGACCCTTTGTCTTTTATTGATATTCAGTTCTATTTATCCGCAAAATAATAGTAAAAACGAATTAGTTAACCAATATAGGGATTATTTATCAAATTTACGAAATGATTTTAATAACTTAGACATAGCAATTACAAAATTTAATGAACTTTTTAATAATGCAACACAGTCAGAAAAAGATTATGGGTTTAAGTATTTCTATGAAAAGTATTTAGCAATAATAGAAAATTTTAATAATAAAATTTATGAAACAGGAAAAAGCGAGTTCAATTTAGATGCACTTTATGAATTGGGACAAGATTATAAGGGTGAGTATAATAATTCTATG
>DAINPX010000232.1:0-5425 GCA_036743235.1 Melioribacteraceae bacterium | reverse complement strand
AAAAATAACAATTTTCCAAATACAAATCAATTATTTTTAAGGGTTTTACTTTATTAAATAATTACTATTTAACAAATTGCATAAAAGTAAGAATAAGGATAGGTAAACAACTAAAGATTTTTAAATAATGTTAAATTTTTGTTTAACATTGTTATATACTGCCTCCTTTTAATAAAAGATTAAAAAATAATCGGATAACATCCTTTTATTCCCCTCATCCCCTCCTCTTCTATAAAATTAAAAACAAAAATTAAAACTTTACAAATTCCACTCTTCGGTTGTTTGCTTTTCCTTCGGGACTTTTGTTTTTATCCATCGGTTTGGTTTCACCCATTCCTTTAAATTGCAATCTGTCTTTATCAATTCCCATTTCAACAAGTTTATCAACTACGGCTTTTGCTCTTTGTTCGGATAAGGTTAAATTTGCTTTATCTTCACCGTCACTATCGGTATGACCTTCAACAATAAATTTAATTTCGGGTGAGTTTTTCATAATATTAAATATTTCATTTAAAGTACCGAACGATTCCGGTTTAATTACAGCTTTATTAATATCAAACTTAATTCCGTGTGTTATTATTCTACCGTCCGAAACTACTTTTTCGTATAAAGGTACTCCCCCTTGTGCAATCTTAAAGTTTTTTACATATCCTTTATTTTTTCCGCTTGGGTTATGGGCAGCCAAGGTTATACCGCTTGGGTCAAATTCAATATTCGGTACATTTAATACTCTCGAATCATCAATATAAACTTTTAAGGCACGTTTATTAAAAGAAATTGCAATATGTCTCCAACCTGCATCAAGTTTGGATGAACTTGTAAAACCGGGAATGTAGTTCGATTTTATCCCCTCGCCGTCTGCACCTGTTTGCCAAACCCTAACGTGCAGGTCTTTTGAGTGTTTTTTATCTTGGTTTTTATAATCTACAAAGCTAATTTTATAAGTAAATTTGGGAGTTTCAAAATAAGCATCAAACTCTATTGTAAAAACTTCGGGTAAATAATCTTTATTGTTATCTTTAATTAAAGGAACAATTCCCCCTGTACCGTTAATATTGCAATTAATAAAATAAATTACGTTTTCACCTTCAAAATTTGCAATTTCAATAGTTCCTTTATTTAAATCCCACCTACTCGGAAACTCTCCGTTTTTTTCGTTTAATAAGTTGTCTTCAAAAATTATTACATCACCCGGAATAAAATCGTACTTATTCCAATTTAAATTTTGTGAATAAACACTTGAAAGATTAAAAATAAAGCAGTAAATTATCAGGCAGCTTATTAAATACTCTTTTTTTAACATGGTAAAGTTCCTTTGTTAATTATGGCAAATTATAAAAATTAAAGTTAATAATAAAAACAACAAAAGATTTTGATTTAAATCACAACAAGGCGGTAAAAATGAATAATTATTTAACAACGGAAGAAAAGCAGTGGGCAATGTTTACACATTTATCTGCTTTGGCGGGTTTTATTATTCCCTTTGGTAATATTATCGGTCCTTTGGTACTTTGGCAAATTAAAAAAGATCAATCCGCTTATATCGATTATCACGGAAAAGAAGCCGTAAATTTTCAGATAAGCATAACAATTTATATTGCAATTTCAATTGTTTTAATTGTTGTATTATTGGGTATATTGTTGCTTGCTGCAGTAGGCATATTATCAATAGTATTTCTTGTAATTGCCGCAATAAAAGCAAACGAAGGAGTTTATTACGTTTATCCAATTACAATGCGATTTATTAAATAAGCTATAACTTAGTAAAAATTAACTCACAAAATATCGGTAAATGATCCGAAGCATTGCTTTGTATTGTTTTTACCGATATCGGTCTAATTTTACTTTGTATTAAATTATTGTTATCGTTATCTCTAACCATTATATAATCAATTTTTATTTCCGGTTTATCCGAGCTAAAAGTTAACAATTTATTTATTGTACTAACATCCGTAAAATATTCCGATATGCTTTTAATTGTGTTGCTATTTGGTAAATCGTTAAAATCGCCGCAAATAATAATAGGATAATTTTGCAGCGTTAAACATATTTCTTTAAGTTGTGCCATATTTAACAATCGTTCGGCATCTTCTTTTCTATAATCAATATGGGTATTCATAAAATACAAAGTATCGGCATTATATAATATTTTTGTTACAAGCAATCCCCTTTGTTCGTTATTGTTTAACATCTTGTAATGATAATTTGTATCTAAAAGTATTTTATGACGCGATAGGATTGCATTGCCATACTCCCCGCCTTGAAAATTAATATTTTTAAAGAAGGAAGAATACATTCCCGTTAATTTTGCCAAGGAATCGGCAATATCAATACAAAATGATCTTTCAACTCCTTTATCCACTTCTTGCAATGCAACAAAATCGGCATCAACATTTTTAATAATATCGGCTATGCGTATTAAATCAACAATTCCGTCTGTTCCTTCACCGTGGTGAATGTTATAACTTAAAACATTAATTTTTGTTTGGGCAATTATTAACTGACCTAAAATAAAAGAGATAAAAACGAACAACTTAAAATAAAATTTCATATTAATCCTTCAAGTTTACTTTATTCACAATATTTATTGCAGCATTTCTTTCCCAAAACAGACCGTTTTTATAACCTTGAATAGTTTTATCGTTTTCTGCCAAAGCCAATCTTTTTTCAGTATATAAGGCATAAGTTTTATCTACTTCAATACCTACAAATTTTCTATCTAATTTTTTTGCCGTTACCGAAGTTGTGCCGCTACCCAAAAACGGATCGAAAACAACATCGTTTATATTAGTTGAAGCCAAAATTATTTTAGCAAGCAGTTTTTCGGGCTTTTGAGTAGGATGATCGGTATTTTCGGGCATAGACCAAAAGGGAACACTTATATCTGTCCAAAGGTTTGAGGGAAAAGTTAATCTAAACTGACCGGTTTCTTCTTCTTCCCAGTCTTTTGGCTTTCCCTCATCTGTTCTGTAAGGGGCAATAACTCTTTTTTTAAGTTTTACATCTTCATAATTATACGTATAGTTGTTACTAACGGTAAAAAACCAAATATCTTCGCTATTACTTTTCCAATTATACTTACTCCCTCTTCCTTTTTCTCTTTCCCAAGTTATTCTATTTCGTACCTTAAAATATTTTGATGCAACTATTTCGATAGCCGTAGAAGATCGCCAATCGCCGCAAATATAAATGGATGCGGTCGGTTTTAATATTTTAACCAATTTGTTTAACCAGCTATCCAAATAATCCATATAATCTTCACGACTCATTTTATCAAAAGAAACCTCGTTAAACCCACGTTTTAAATTGTAAGGAGGGTCAATAAATAAAAGATCCACAAAATTGTTTGGCAAAAAGTCTAAAACTTCAAAAATATCTTGATTAATTGTTTTATTTAATATTTGTTCGGGTTCAGCTATTTTATTTAAGCTTATTAGATTTTTAGAAAATTTAACAATATCTTCGTCTGTAAGTTCTAACGTCCTATTATTTTGGGCTTTTGCCATTAATTTTCCTTAAAATGTAAATTTTATCCTTGTAAATTATCAAATATTTTTACAAATTAAAATAAAAATTATTAGGGTTGCCATGAAAAAATTATTACTCTTGGTTATAACCGTAGTTTTTAGTTCTACGGGTATTTTTGCACAACATAATTTAGGATTTGACGGTAAAAACTATTATTTTACCGATAGATTGCTTGTTGTGTTACAACAAAACTATTTTTCCGAAAACAATAATAGTGTAATTTTGGAAAATACGCTTAATAAAAGTTTACAAACTTTTGCCCCAAAATCCATAACAAAAATGTTTAACATAAAAGTTAAGGAATCGAATTCGGGAAATTTTTTAAATAGAGTTTATTTAATGGAATTTTCAAATAAAATCGATATTAAACTTTTTGTTTCTAAAATTAAGAAATTAAAAGGAATTGAGGCGGCTGAACCTTATTACTTAAACGAATCCTTTTACACTCCAAACGATCCTTCGTATGCACAACAATATGCACTTAACAAAATAAATGCTGCAAGTGCATGGGATATAACAAAAGGAAGTAAAAATGTTATTATAGGCATAATTGATACGGGTGTAGATTGGGACCATCCCGATTTGGCAACAAATATATGGACAAACCCAAATGAAATACCCGATAACGGAATTGATGACGATAACAACGGAGTAATTGACGATATACGGGGATGGGATTTTGGCGGATTAGTGGGAGTTCCCGATAATAACCCAATGGAAGATAGAGCCGACCATGGCACACTGGTTGCCGGTTGTGCATCAGCCGTTACCGATAACGGTATAGGTATTTCCTCAATAGGGTTTAATTCAACTATAATGCCCGTAAAAACATCACAAGATAATATTAGAACCGATACCGGTAAAGCTTTAATTACATACGGATACGAAGGCATATTATACGCTGCACAAAACGGGGCTTCGGTTATTAATTGCAGTTGGGGAAATTATGCTTATTCTACAATTAACCGTGCTATAATTGATTATGTAGTTGTTGTAATGAATAGTTGTATTGTTGCCGCAATGGGAAACGATAATTTAGATGCCACAATGTACCCCGCAAATTATCCCGGTGTTCTTTCTGTTGCATCAACTTCTACCGATGATACTCGCTCGTCATTTTCAAATTACGGATACGGAGTTGATGTATGTGCACCCGGTACTGCTATTTACAGCACTTGGATGAATGACACATATACATCTGCAAGCGGTACCTCGTTATCATCTCCTATTGTTGCAGGTTTGTGTGCTTTGGTTAAAAGTAAGTTTCCACTTTACACGGCTTTACAAATTGCCGAACAAGTTAGAACAAATTGCGATGATATTTATGCCGTTAACAGCGCATACGATAAAAAACTTGGACGAGGTAGAATAAACGCATTTAATACACTTAACAATATTAATTCAAAATCGTTAAGATTGTATGAATATGAAATTACCGAAACAGAAAATGACGGAGTTTTTAAACCCGGAGAAAATCTAAAACTTACAGTCCATTTATTAAACTATTTGGCTCCGCTTCCTTTAATTAATGTTTCGTTAAGTACAACAAGCCCTTATGCTACAATAACCAATAATTCATTTTCTGCTTCCGCAATAGGAATGCTTGAAATTTTTGATAACGGTAACAACCTGTTTTCGGTTGATTTGGCAACTAATATTCCTGCTAATACTATTGTTGATTTGGTGCTTAATTATTCATCAACCGGTTATACCGATTACGAAGTAATTCAAATAATTGTTAACCCTACTTTTGCCACTCAAACAACAGATAATATTGAATTTACAGTTACAAACAAAGGAACATTCGGTTTTAACAATTACCCCGATAACAGTCAAGGTATAGGGTTTAAGTTATTCAATTCTTCCAACTTGCTATTTGAAGGCGGATTGCTTTTTG
>DAINPX010000231.1:0-5434 GCA_036743235.1 Melioribacteraceae bacterium | reverse complement strand
ATAGGATTTAATTTAAGTTATTTTGCAAATTTTATTGAAAAAGACAAAAATTTAATAGATATTGTATATTCGATTGATAAAATTATTAAAGACGGAAAATCTTTTCCTCAGTTAAGAATAAAAGATATTAAATTAAGTGTATAAAAAAGAATAAATTAGGAGAACCTATGTCAGGACACTCAAAATGGGCAACAATTAAAAGAAAAAAAGCATCGTTAGATGCAAAAAGAGGAAAATTGTTTACCAAATTAATTAAAGAAATATCGGTTGCGGTAAGAACAGGTGGTTCGGATCTTGGCGGTAACCCTCGTTTACGCCTTGCTTACGATAACGCACGCGGTGCAAACATGCCGTTAGATAATATTGAAAGAGCAATTAAAAAAGCAGCCGGCGAGCTTGACGGTGCAAGTTATACCGAAATTACTTACGAAGGATACGGTCCCGGTGGTGTTGCGGTAATGATTGAAAGTTTAACAGATAATAAAAACCGAACCGTTGCAGAAGTTAGACATTTACTTTCTAAATACGGCGGAAGTATGGGAGAAAGTGGTTCGGTTGCTTGGATGTTTGACCGCAAAGGAATTATTACTTTACCTAAACAAGGTAAAACAGAAGACGATATGATGGAAATTGTTTTAGATGCAGGCGCTGATGATTTAACCACCGAAGAAGAATTTTTTGAAGTTGCTTCTTCTATCGAAAATTTTGAAACCGTGCGTAAAGCTATTGCCGAAAAAAATCTAACTGTTGATAATGCCAGTTTACAATGGGTAGCTAAAAATAATATTACCGTTTCGGGCGAAGATGCCGAAAAAGTAATTAAACTTATTGAAGCCTTAGAAGATTGCGATGACGTTCAAAACGTTTATAGCAATGCCGATATTACCGAATAACTTTGGTTAGATGTGATAATTTTAGGTGTGGACCCCGGAACTCTATTTACGGGTTATGGGGTCATTAATTTTGATACAAAACTTTCTTATATTCATTCCGGTATTATTAAACTAAATAGTTCTACCCCTATTCCGGAAAGATTAGGATTAATTTATTTGGAATTAACTAAGGTTATAAAAGAATATAACCCTTCCGAATTTTCAATTGAAACCGCCTTTTTTGGTAAAAATGTTCAATCTGCCTTAAAAATCGGTTACGCTAGGGGTGCTGCTATTCTTTCCGCAGTTCATAACTCGTTAAATATTTGTGAATATTCCCCTCGCGAAATAAAAAAATCGATTGTAGGTAGTGGCTCGGCTACTAAAGAACAAGTTAGCTTTATGGTAAAAACTTTACTTAAAACAGATAAATCTTTTTCACGGTTAGATGAAACGGACGCAGTTGCCGCTGCTATTTGTCATGCATTTAGATACAAAAATACAAATGTTAAAAGCGGTTCTTGGAAATCTTTTTTAGAAACTAATCCTCATTTAATTATTAGCGGATAAATTTTATGATAGGATATTTAAAAGGAAATATTATTAATCTGGCTCCAACAAAACTTTTACTTGATGTTAACGGTGTTGGATATAATATATTTATTTCGCTTAATACATACAATAAATTAAATAGCCTTCAAAATCCCGTGGCGGTTTTTACGCATTTAAGCGTAAGACAAGATAGTATGGATTTATACGGGTTTTATTCGGCTTCCGAAAAAGAAATGTTTGAACTGCTTATATCCGTTACGGGTATAGGTCCTAAATTGGCACTGGGTATCTTATCGGGAATTCAAACCGATGAACTTAAGAATGCGGTAAGCATGGGAAATATTGGAAGAATTAAAGCGGTTCCGGGAATTGGGAAAAAGACGGCAGAACGTTTGATTTTGGAACTAAAAGATAAAATGTTTCAAATTAAAGACGAAACTACTTCAACCGGTTTTTCAAAATCTTTTGAAATAAAAGCAGATGCCGTTGCCGCACTAAATATGCTGGGATATTCACCAAAGTTTACCGAAAAAATTATTAAGCAAGTATTGGATGATACTCCAAATATTTCTCTCGAAGAATTAATAAAACTTGCCCTTTCATATCTAAATAAATCATAAATTTTATTATTTAGGTAAAGTTTTTTATTTTTGGTAATTAAAATTTAGCGAGTTATTAAAGTGACCAAAAATAAAAAAAATATTCAGACAAGTTACCCCAATAATAAATCCAATAAACAGGTTATAAAAAAGAAAAATCCTTTTTGGTTTTATATTATAGCGGTTTTAATTCCTTTTGCTTTTTTTGTTTTATTGGAAATAGGATTACGTTTATTTAATTACGGTCAGAATATAGAGCAATGGATAAAAGTAACCGATGAACATTATATGCTTAATCCGGAAATTGCATATCGCTATTTTTATACAACCAAAAACATTCCCTACTCATCTAAAGACGCTTTTTACATTAAAAAAAGACCAAATACTTTTAGAGTATTTGTTTTAGGTGAAAGTAGTGCAGCAGGTTTTCCGAGTGGTCCTAGCGGAACTTTTCCGAGATATATTAATAAAAGATTGCAATTGATGTATCCTAATATGACTATTGAGACAATAAATGTTTCGATGGCTGCAATAAACACTTATACTTTGTTAGATTTATTACCCGGAATTATTGAACAAAAACCCGACTTGGTTTTATTTTATACTGGGCATAACGAGTATTATGGTGCTTTGGGCGTTGGTTCAACCGAGTCGCTGGGTGCTTATAGAGGAATAGTAAACCTAATGCTAAAACTTAATAATTATAAAACCGTTGAATTATTAAGAAACACAATAAAATATGTTGTTGGGGTGTTTAGCGGAGAAGATGAGCAAAAAGGGGGTACGCTAATGGCGCGTATGGCAAAAGAACAGTATATACCTTATAAGTCTTCTGTTTATGATTTGGGAGTAAAACAATTTGAAGGAAATATGAGGGATATGCTTAATTTATTAAAAGAAAATAATATTCCCGTAATTTTAGGAAATTTAACTTCAAATTTACGTGATCAAAAACCATTTATAAGCGATGATAAAAACAACGCATTAAATACATTTAAAAAAGCGACAGAGCTTTTGGAAAAAGGAGATAGTGTTAACGCAAAAAAACTATTTATAAAAGCCAAGGATTTGGATTTATTACGGTTTAGAGCTTCGGAGGATATAAATAACACAATACTTAAGTTAGGAAAAGAATATAACTATCCCGTTGTTAATGTAGATTCCGCATTTTGTTCAATTAGTAAATATGGAATAACGGGCGATGATTTAATGACAGACCACCTTCACCCAACCGTAACCGGCTATAATTACTTGGGCAAAATATTTTTTGACCAAATAATAAAAAGTAATTTATTGCCAAAAGAAAAACCTGTAATAACCGATATAAAGGAACAAGACAGTAAAACAATAAACAATTTACCTTTTACAAAGCTTGATTCTACAATATCAAGATATAGAATTACAATATTAAAAGCGGATTGGCCATATACCGATAAACCTTTAACAACAGCACAAGTTGTAATGCAATTTGATGTTAAAGATTATATCGATAGCTTATCGTTATATGTAATTGACGACAAACTTACATGGGAAAATGCCCATAGAAAAGCTGCCACTTATTACTTAAACCGGGGAAATATTAATAAATTTAGACAAGAAATGGACGCACTTATTGATATATTTCCTATTATTACGGATTATTACTCGGTTGCATATACGCAGTTATTGCAAGCAAAAGCTTTTAACGATTCTTATTACTATTTAAAAAAAGAACACGACATATTGCCGAATGTATTTAATACCAAATGGTTGGGAATTATTGATTTATCTCTGGATAGAGTTGATAATTCGATTAAGTATTTGGAAGAAAGTTTAAGCTTTAATTCATCGGATTTGCAAGTATTGTATAATATTTCGGGTGCTTATGCAAAAAAGAAAGAGTATAAAAAAGCATTTAATTATATAAGCAAATGTGTTGGCATTAACCCCAACTTTCCGGGTGCGCAAATTTTATATAGCCAGTTAAAGCAGCTTACAAATAAAAATTAATTATTTGAGAATCAAGAGCATATTTAAAAGATTAAAATAAATCAATTGGCTATTATATTTTTAAGCCGTTGTTTTAATTCATAATTGTTTATTCTAAAATAAATTATTAATTTACAACAATTAATAGATTGTTTAATAGGTAAATGAAAATAATAGACAAAATTAAAATTCCTGAAGGAAGAAATTTAGAATTTAAAGAAACAATACCGGAGAAAGATAGTATTGCAAAAACCGCCGTAGCATTTAGCAACGATGGAGGCGGAGAAATATTTATTGGAATAAAAAATAGTCCCAGAATTATTACGGGCATTAACGAAAACGATTTATTATTATATGAAGAAAAAATAACAAACATAATAAACGATAATTGCTTTCCTACAATTCTAGTTGATATCGTTTCGGCTAAAATTGAGGAAAAATATTTGCTGATTGTAAAAATTCCAAAGGGCAGTTTACCTCCGTACTTTTTAAAATCATATGGTAAAGAAAATGGGACTTTTATAAGAGTCGGTTCATCCAATAGACAAGCCTCGCCGGAAATATTACAAGAGATAGAAAGAAAAAGATTAAATATTTCTTACGATTCATTGCCCATTTATGAAATTGAGTTGGATAAAATCGATTTATCATTATTTTCTAAAACGTTTAGTAAAATAACCGGTAAAAAAGTTAATAAAATATCTCTCGAAAAACTTGGGCTTATAAAAAAGGAAGGGACCAGATATTTTGCGACAAATTCGGGCATTTTATTTTCAAATAGCGATATAAAAAAAGCTGTTTTCCCTTATGCTAAAGTTGAATGTGCTAGATTTAAAGGTTTGAAAACAGATACAATAATTGATTTTAAAACAATAGAAGAGTCGGTCTTTTTACAGGCTGAAAAAGTTATTGCTTTTATTGAAAGAAATATAAATAAAGGATCGACAATCGGGAAAGTTTACAGAGAAGAAAAATGGGAATATCCGATTAGTGCAATTAGAGAGATAGTAATTAATGCAATAGTTCATAGAGATTATTCTTTAACGGGAAAAGATATTAAGGTCGCAATTTTTGATGATATGTTAGAAATAACATCTCCCGGCACAATACCTCCTAGTATAGATTTAAATGATTTATCTTCGGGGCAATCTGAAATTAGAAATAAAACAATTGCTCCTATTTTTAAGGAGTTAAAATTAATTGAGCAGTGGGGAACAGGTTTTCAGAAACTTTTTGATTCGTTAAAAGAATACCCTAATTTAGAAATAAAAATTAACCAACCGGCTTTATCGTTTCAAGTTCAGCTAATAAAAAAAGATTATGGATTTATTGAAGTTAGCAAAAATACAAATCATGGGGTTGAAAAGTACCCCCCAAGTACCCCCCAAGTACCCCCCAAGTACCCCCCAAGTACCCCCCAAGTTGTGCTGGATTTAAAAAATA
>DAINPX010000230.1:0-5464 GCA_036743235.1 Melioribacteraceae bacterium | reverse complement strand
AGGTACATTAGCTACTTTTATTGCTTCGGGTACTTATAGCGCAACAGACGAAGGTTATGTTGGTCCGTTAAACCTTGGCTTTAACTTTAAATATTACGGTTCGGTTAATTCTCAAGTATATATTCATTCTAACGGTTATATTACGGTTGGAGACAAAAGTACTACAACTTTTTCTAATGTGGCAATACCTACATCAAGCACACCAAATAGTGTAGTTGCAGCTTTATGGGATGACTTGGACGGAGGAACAACAGGCAAAGTATATTATAAAAATGACGGTAATAAATTTATTATTCAATTTACTAATTGGCCACATTACGGTTCAAGTTCACCGGGTACATATACTTTCCAAGTAATTTTTCATCAAAGCGGAAAAATCGTAATTTATTATAAAGAAGTAACAGGTACATTAAATTCATGTACTGTTGGTATTGAAAGCCCTAATGGAACAGACGGGTTACAAGTAGTAAAAGACGCAGCTTATTTAAAAAGCAATCACGCAATTCAGTTTATGGCAGAACCTGAATGGATGTTTATGACATCACAAGCAAGCGGAACTTTATATAGCGGAAATAGTGCAAACGTACAATTAAAATTCCAAACCGAAGGTTTACAGAGTGGAAACTATGGTATGGATGTACAAATAACGAGTAACGACCCTGCTAACCCAACAATAATAGTACCGGTAGCAGTTCAAGTGGGTAATATTATACCTGTTGAATTAACAAGCTTTAATGCAGCATTAGATAATAATGTTTCTAAATTAACATGGTCAACGGCTACAGAAACAAATAACCAAGGTTACGAAATTCAACGTAAAACAAATTCCGATTGGGAAAACATCGGATTTATTAAAGGAAAAGGAACAACAACCGAAAAAAATAATTATTCGTTTGTTGATGATTTATCAAACGTTAAAGCAACAAAAATTTATTATAGATTAAAACAGATTGATTTTGACGGTTCGGCTCATTACTCGCAATCAGTTGAAGTTAGCTTTTTACCTCAACAATTTTCGTTAGAACAAAATTATCCAAATCCGTTTAATCCTACTACAACAATTAAATTTGCATTACCAACTGCCGGTAACGTAAAACTTATTGTATTTAATACTTTAGGACAGGTTGTTAACCAATTAGTTAACGAAAAAATGGATGCAGGATATTATTCATTTGATTTTAATGCATCTAATTTATCCAGCGGTGTTTACTATTACAGATTAGAAACGGATAATTATGTTTCGGTTAAAAAAATGATGTTAATAAAATAATTTTGAATTATTATATTAATTAATAATTAATTCCCCGCTTTTTTAGGCGGGGAATTTTATTTTAAATAATGTTTTAAATTTAAAGAGCAGTAAATTTAATAAACTAAATTTAGACGTATTAATTAAACAAATAGCCGAGAAAAAATAAAAAACCGCATAAACATGCAGTATTAATTTGTAAATATTTTTTGTACAATTAATATGTAATTACAAACGAAAATTATTTTAACGAGAGTTGATGAAAATAAGAATACACGTTTTATTTATTATGATATTTTCTTTATATTGTGATTTTTTAGGACAAGGTACAGGCACAATTAGAGGTTTTTTAACCGATAATAATAACGGTGAAGCACTTGCCTACGCAAACATATTTATTAAAGAATTAAAAATAGGAACTTCATCTGATGCGCATGGGTATTATTTTATTAACGGTATTACAGGAAATAAAACATATACTGTAATATATTCTTATGTCGGCTATGCAAGTTCTGAAATTAAAGTTTTGGTTCAGCCTAATAAAATTACTCAAGTTGACGTAACATTAAAACAAACCGGCTACCAACTGGATGTAATTGAAAAAGTCGGGGAAAGTTATAAAGTTGAAAAAAATAGTACCAACTTAGGTCTTCAGCGTATTTCTATAAAAGAACTTGAAAAATTGCCTAAGGGGGTTGAAACCGATGTTTTTAGATCTTTACAATACATACCCGGGGTAAAATCAACTGGAGATATTTCGGCAAGATATTATGTAAGGGGAGGAGCCAGCAACCAAAACCTGGTATTGTTAAACGGTGCAACAATATATAATCCTTTTCATGCAATGGGGCTTTTTAGTGTTATTGACCCGGAAATGATAAATAATATTGAATTTTTTAAAGGTGGATTTACAAGCGAATACGGAGGAAGAATTTCATCTGTATTAAAAGTAATAACAAAAGACGGAAATAAAAATAATTATTCCGGTAAAATAAGTTCCAGCTTAATGACCGGAAAACTGCTTTTGGAAGGTCCTTTTTGGGGCGGCGGTTCGTTTTTATTAACCGGGAGAAAAAGTTATTCCAACAAAATATTAAAAAAGTTTTTAGATGATAATACATTGCCTATAAGTTTCTATGATTTTTCATTTAAACTTAATACTAAAAATCCTTTTATTCAAAATGGGAAATTTATTTTTTACGGATTTATTAGCGGCGATAATTTAGAAAACGAAGACCCCAGAAAAGAAGACTTTAAATGGAAAAATGATATTATTGGATTTGATTGGTATCAAGTTTACGATAGTCCGTTATTCAGTAAATTAAGTTTAACATTAAGCAAATTTAACGGAGAAGTTTTACCAAAATTTAGTACTGCAAAGCAAAGAAAAAACGATGTTGTAGATTATACTTTTTCGTTTGATATGACATATATTTCCGAAAGCAAAGATGAACTAAGCTTGGGTATGGCACTAAAAACTTTAAATACTAAACTAACTCTTGAAAATAGAAGCGGTGCTTTGTCTAATATAGAAGATTTTGGCGGAAATGTTAGTATATATCTAAAATATAAATTTTTAAGATATGATAACTTAGGTATAGATATCGGTACAAGAGTAAACACTGTTTCATTTACTCCAGGTGGCGAATTTTTATTAGAGCCCAGAGTAAATATGACATATAGATTAAGCAATCCGATTGCAATTAAATTGGGCTGGGGAATATTTCAGCAAGAAATAACAACCATCTCGGATGAAAAAGAAGTCATCTCGTTATTTGAACCTTGGATTATTACGCCGGAATACTTAAATCCTGCTCGCTCAACTCATTATACGGGAGGACTTGAAATAGACTTAACCAGTAAGTTGAATTTACAAATAGAAGGGTATTATAAAAAAGTAAAAGATTTACCTTTTATTAATGAAGAAAAAGTTTTTGATGATGATAATGATTTAGTTGGCGGCGAAGGTGAGTCGTATGGTTTAGAAACATTATTAAAGTATTCCGATAAACCGTTATCATTAACAACTTCATATTCATTAAGTTATGCTTACAATACAGTAAACAATTGGAAGTTTTATCCTAAATATGATTCAAGACATAATTTAAATATTATAATTGATTACAATTTTGGTGATGATTGGGTTGCCAATATTATTTGGACATACAATACCGGCTTACCGTTCACAAAACTTATAGGATACTATGATAAACTTTTTACCAATAGTTTTTATTCATCGTGGGTATTTTCAAACTCGTTTTTGCCATATGCCATATTAGGAGATAAAAACGTGGGCAGATTACCGGATTACCATAGGTTAGATATTTCCTTATCTAAAAAATTTAATATTTTTTTTACAAAAGTATATTTGGATTTAAGCATAATAAATGTGTATGACCGTAAAAATATTTTTTATTTTAAGCGAGATACGGGACAAAGGGTAAATATGCTACCGTTTTTACCATCGGCAACAATAAAGGTGGAAATATGAAAACATTGATTTTATACTTAAGTTTAATTGTTTGTTTATTTACTGTTTCGTGCGAAAACGAAGTTTCTCCAACAGAGGAATATAAAGAGAAATTTATATTTTATTCTATTTTAAATAGCGATGCTGATAAACAATTTGCTACAGTTGTAAAAAGTTCCCGCACTATGGCAGGCGGCTCGCAATATATTAAAGGTGCAGAAATTGCTTTGTATTGGGATAATAATGCGGCATTTTTTAGAGATTCTGTTTTTACATATTTTGGTAAAGAAATATTGGATAGTGATAAAAGAGCATATTACATAAGAAATTTTCCATTTCCACTAAATAAACAAATGGAAATAGAGGTATTATTGCCAGATGGTAAAAGGTTGTTGGCGGAAACTACTACTCCGGATACGGTCTCATTTCCTAAAAAGTTTAACCCAATTATTCCGTACGAGGAATCGAGCTTAATTACTTTTAACTGGGTGCCTGCTGATAAAAATTTATTTATTGTTCCAAAACTTACATTTGTTTATTATAAAAAAATAAACGGTGTTTTTACTATACAAGATGAGCTTGAAGTACCCATTACATACTATGAAAAAAATACGGTTTTTACCCCAATTTATCCGCTTCCCCAAAAGCAAACTGCAATAAGTTACGAAAAGGCAGCACTTACAAGAAAAATTGCATCAATATCTAAAGGTGAGCCAAATTCAAACGATTTTGCAATAGGTGTTTTTGCAAAATTCAGTTTACAAATTTATGATAAAAATTTATCGTCTTATTTTAGTTCGACAAATCAACAAGTTGGCGGTTATCAAGTAAGCTTGGAACAATCGGAGTTCTCAAATATTAAAGGTGGGTTTGGATTATTTGGGTCATATGTAACTCAGGTTAAAAAGTTGATATTGGATGAAGATTATCTTAAACAATTTGGTTATAGTATCCTTTTTAACGAGGTTGATTAATGAGAAAAAAATACTTGGTTCTTTTATTTATACTCTGTTTTGGTATTTTTATTAGCTGCGAACAAGATATTACGGTTTCACCTGCAGAAAGCGAGCCGTCCAAAGCATTTATTTTTATTACTTCTTATCCTTCGGGTGCAATGATATATAAAAACGGAAAATACTCCGGTAGAAGGACGCCCGATACGTTAAAATTTGTTGATTTTGGTGAATATACAATAAAACTTAGGATGGAAAATTTTAGAGATACGATTTTTAATATTAGTGTTAAAGAAGAAAAATTAGATAGATTAGATATAGATTATTCCAAAAATCCTTTAATGTTGGGAAAAATATTTTGTGTATCTAATCCTAACAAGGCAAAAATATATTTAAATGATTCGTTAACAAATAAACTTGCAGCAGATACATTAAAAGGGTTATTACCCGGTACTTACCGTATTAAATATTCTTATCCGGAACATAGAGACGGAGAAGTTAGTGTTGTTGTTAGAAGTAATCAGGTTGCAAGAGCATCCAAAACATTACAAGATACTACCGTTTGGGTAGATTACAACGATAGTAATTCCGATATAAGATATGATTACATTAATTGTATAAAAATTGATTATAACAATGTAAAATGGTTAGGAACCGAAGGGTTTGGTCTTATAAAATTTGATGAAAAAAACTTTGTTAATTATAGACCTCCCACATTCCCAATTCCAAGCGGTTTGGTAACGGCAATAGATATTGACGAAAACAATATAAAGTGGGTGGCTACTTATGGCG
>DAINPX010000229.1:0-5465 GCA_036743235.1 Melioribacteraceae bacterium | reverse complement strand
ACAAAACAGTAACGAATCAAAAGGTATTGATGCATTAACGGGAAAAAGCAACTTTGATATTTCTGAATATATAATAATGTTGCTTTTAAAGTTATATTCTAATTTTAACGGAAATTTTGCATTGTTGATTAAAAATAGCGTAATAAGAAAATTGCTTATAAATCAGAAGAAATACAATTTCTCAATTGGGAATATACAGCAGTTTAATTTTAATGCAAAAAAAGAATTTAATGTTTATACCGATGCTTCTTTGCTATTTTTAGACTTAAATATATTACCGGAATATCAATGCACAATTAGATCTCTGTACGATTTAAACCTTGAAGTTAAACGGTTTGGATTTGTTAATAATAATTTTGTTTCTGATATTAAACTTTACTTGGAAAGTGCAGGCTTTGACGGAAATTCAGGGTTGGTATGGAGACAAGGAATTAAACATGATTGTGCACCTATAATGGAACTGGAAAAATCCGAGGGCTATTATATAAATCAAAAGAACGAAAAATTTAACCTCGAAGAAGATCTTGTATATGGTTTAATAAAAAGTTCGGACTTAAATCAAGTTATAATATCAAACACTCAAAAATACACTATTATTCCACAAAAGAAAATTGGTACAAGTACAGCATATATTAAAGAAACTCTGCCTTTAACCTATAGATACTTAAATGATAATGCTGATTTATTTAATAAAAGAAAATCTAAAATTTATAATAATAGACCTTCTTTCTCAATTTTTGGGATAGGTGATTATTCTTTTAGTCTTTATAAAGTGGCTATCTCGGGTTTTTACAAAAATTTAACTTTTTCTTTAGTGTTACCAAAAAACAAAAAACCTATTATGTTAGACGATACTTGTTATTTTATTGGATTTGACAACATTAAACATGCTATCATTGTTCTAATTGCATTAAATAGCTTATACGCAAAAAATCTATTAAAATCACTTGTTTTTTTTGATTCAAAAAGAGTGATTACCAAAGAAATTCTTATGCGTGTAAATCTAATGAAAATTATTGAAAAAATCCCATTAGAATATTTTAACAGTGAAATTGACCTACATTTTAATAAATATTTAAATAGTATTAGCTTAAATGATTTGCAATCAGTAAAACTATTAATTAATAGTAATAAACCGTTTTACAATATTGATACATTATTTCCAGAACTATTTGAATGATGGTTTAGGATTATTTTATAAATTTTATTTTTATTTTTATTTTAATATTTACAATTATTTTTATAAAAATAAAATCAGCGAGATTGAAAAACACTGGTAAGATAAAAATTCGATTATCTGAAAATATTAGTATATTTACATATTAAATCTTTAGCAGGAATATTAATGGCAGATTTTACAAAAGCTCAAATTGATATTGAAAAAAAAGAATATGAAATTCTAAAAAAGATTAATATTGTAATTAAAAGTCAGATAGAACTTTTTAATTCAAATTTAGAAAATTCATTAAAGTTTATTGAGTATTTAACATTGCCGTTAGTAATGGCAAGCAATAAATCCAAATCTTATAATCCATTTGCTGAAATCATTGAACGCCATTTTACTCATATTATAAACTATCAAATGCTTTCTTCCGATTTTCTCATAACCCCATTAGGTAATTCTTCCGATTTGTGTTTTGAAGGAAACGATTGTATTATACATATTGATATCAAAACAGCCAATATTACGAATACTTCTGATTTTAAAAATAATATAGCACTTGGTTTTAATCAAATAAGTTATCCGGGAAATCTGCCCATTAGCATCGATACCGAAAATTCAAAATTTAGATTTACCGATAATATATTAAGAACTTATCCTTTTTTACCGACCGAATACATAATAAAAAACCAAAAGAAATTATGCTTAACTTATGGTTTGTTAATTCTTTATCCTGATTATAGTGATAAAATAAAGAAAATAACAAAAGAATATAACAACATTGTTTCTCTGATATCTTCAAAAATCCAAAAGATTATACTTGAACATATAAATAGTAACACTTCTAAACAGAGTAGCGGTTCTATTGCCCAGGATAAAATAGACTTATTCACAAAAAATGCGATACGTGGTTATTTTATGCACCATATAGACAACTTTCATTATCTAAAAAAGAACTGCGGCAAGTTAGTTTATTTGCGAAAAGTTTATCCAATGTTGCAAACGAAATAAGAAACATCCCCATCACACCAGTTGCAATTATTTCCGTTTCAATACCTAACGGTAATTTGGCACCGCATTATGATAATAATTTTGTAAGCGGGAAAAATTATGGTGAATCTGTACGTTATCATTACGAAAACGGTAATTTTAAAAGTCTTAATAATTCGTCTAGGGTTGTCTTTATTCAGCATAAAGAAGAATACAGAGATATATTAAAAAAGAACTTTAACAAAATTATTCAATTTGAAATAGTTGAAAAAGTAATATGATTAACACTAACATTATATCTCAAATACATGACATTCACTCAATTCCGTTAATAATTAATGCCGATGTTTATGCCGGTATAAATCACTTACAAAACGACAGTATTGACTGCGTAATTACTTCACCGCCATATTATGGTCAAAGAGACTACGGATTTGACGGACAAATTGGAAATGAAAGTAGTGCAGAGGAGTATATTTATAAATTAGGAAGTATTTTTTCTTTACTAAAAGAAAAATTGAAATCTAAAGGTGTGTTCTTTCTTAACATTGGTGATAAATATATACAACGTTATGGTTTTTCAAATTTAGGACTTATACCTTATAAACTTGCAAAACATTTAGAAGATAACGGCTGGTTTGTTATTGATATTTTAATTTGGTACAAGCCAAATCACATGCCAAGCAGCTACCAAAATAGATTTACTGGTACTTACGAACCTATTTTTGTATTATCTAAAAACCGATTAAATTATTTTTCAATTTATAAAGAATCTACGAACAATTTTACAAATATTCTAAAAATTAATCTTCAGCCCACTAAATTTAAACATGTTGCAGTTTTTCCTGAAAAACTTATTGAAAGTTTATTAAACATGGGTTTACCCGAAAATTCGATAGTTCTTGATCCTTTTGCAGGTTCCGGTACAACATTAAAAGCGATCCAAAACTTAAATAATAATTATCATATATTTAATAATAAGGACTATTCTTTTAAAGGAATAATGATTGAAGCAAATAAACAATATATCGAAATTATTATTGATAGATGTAAAATATCAGATAAAGAAAATATCACTTCTTTACCCTTTAAACCATATTCCTTTAATTTATTAAAAAGTAAAGAAGAGAATGTTAATTTCCCTACTTCATCAGAAAAATTAAAAAAAATTAAAAGAATGATTTTGCTTCTTCAAAAAGATGAATTTGAGAATAACTTTAATAATTTACTTAATGGCAAGTTTTACAATTCTTTATCCGATGACGGTGTAGTATTTTTGGGCATTCAAAATTTTTCGCTTGAAAATATAACTAAAATATCAACATTAGTTAATTATGGTTGGGTTATTCGGAATCAGTTGGTTATTAATAAAAATGGAAATTGGTACCCTGTATTTGTGATCGTAAAAGATGTAAAAAAGAATCGTTATAAATTAAATATTGACGCTGTTAGAGTTAAACATAAAACCGCAGATATTAAAAAATGGGATGAAATCGATTTTATTGGATATCGAGTAATCAATAATTTTTCTATTAATAAAGGGGAAGGAATAATTATTAAAATTATTGATTTTTATGCTGACCAAATGCCAAAAAATATTACCGTTAGCTGGAATAATAACACAATTACCAATGAAATTATTAGGCACAACGGTGAACCTAATGATAACTTATTTAACTTTTTATGTCCGAATTGTGGTCATATTTTAGATATTAATTATAATCCTTACGGCAATACCCATTGCAAAAAGTGTAGTTGTGTGCTTTGGAAAGATAAGGAATCAGTCCCCAAGTTACATTTCATCTATAAACCGGATGTTAATATTAGTATCGATAATTTTCAAACAATTACCGAAAGGAATACGCGTAAGAATTATAATGGTAAATTTTTAAATGAAAAATCAATTAATTTTGGAGCTTCGCCTGGTGCAAGAAGTTCTTTACAAGAAAAATACTTCGCAACGCAAAGATTTTTTGATTTTCAGAGGGAAATAATACCCGATTTATTAAAAATTTATTTACGAGAAAATAATATTTCACAAAGCAAGCTTGTATCATTATTTCCACCCGAGTATAAACACACAATAGGGCATTGGTTTAGAAAAGATATCGGCGGTTCGTTACCTTTACCCGAAGATTTTATTAAATTGCAAAAATTATTAAATTTTCCAGCAAGTTTTCTTACTTTAGTTAATAGCCGCTGTATAGTTTTCCAAGATGTAAAAGTATCACACAAAGGTAAAAATCCGGGCGATTATTTAGAACTTTCCGATAAAGAATTACTCTCATTCTTAAATAAATTATAAGCTTAAATTATTTCAAAATATTAATTTAATCACATTATAAAACCAGGTAAATTGTGAAATAGCTGCAGATATACCTAAAGGTATCCATACTTTTTCGTTTTTATTAAACTGAGTTGCATTTTTATATTTTTTATCTTCATAGGCTATTTCGTTTCCCGTTAATCCCCAATAAATGTTAATTATTACTGTTACTATCATCATAATTATAGTAAAGACTTCATCCCTATAATCTAAAACCGTATATATAACGGCGTACAAAATGGACATAAAAAAGCCGGAAAATATTTGACCGTGAGCAAATAACCATACAGGATGGAAAAAAGCGGCTCCTACATTAAAGAAAAATACTGTTTTATCTTCTTCAATTTCATCAAGTTTTGCTCCGCAAAATGGACATAATTTATCTTCTGCCTTAACGTTCTTTTTACATTCCGAACATTCATATTCATATTTTGGCGGGGTCGGTTGTAAAAAAATATTTGTTTCTTCGTCAGGTTCTTCATATTCAATAACACCCTTCTCCCAAATAGTTTCACCCTTATGAATTGGACACTCTGGAAACAAATCGTTCTTTTTTAAGATAATTTGAGCAATTTCTACTTCATTATCCTCAATTTCTTTTGTCAGTTGATAGTTATAACACAACTGACAAAAATAATTACCGCCTTCTTTTGAAATAGTATTAGGAAAATAATATTCCAACATTTCTTATCCTATTTTAAAATTAGTCTAATTGCCAATAATACAATAAAAAGAGAACACTATTTTATTTCCAAAATTCTCTATCTAAATTTCGGTACTGTATTGCTTCACTAATATGTGCAGGAGTTATATTATCTACCCCTTCTAAATCTGCAATAGTACGGCTTACTTTCAATATTCTATCATAAGCTCTTGCAGATAATCCCAATTTAGTCATTGCATTTTTAAGCAATTCGGTACATATTTCATCAAGCATACAAAACTTGCGAACTTCTTTTGTACCCATATCCGCATTATTAAAAATAT
>DAINPX010000228.1:0-5481 GCA_036743235.1 Melioribacteraceae bacterium | reverse complement strand
CCAGATAGGATCAGTTAAAAATTTGGCAATAGTAAATGCCCAAGTTTGTTTATACTTTAACAATTTTAACCAAGGTATTTTCTCTTGCGGATCTGCAGGATCCGACTGTATATATTCTAATTCTCCTTTAGAAAGTTTTTTGTGCTCTTCCGGTTTATGATAAAATAACCACCATAAAATTATCCAGAAAAATCCTAATGCACCTGTAATAATAAAAGCTTCTTGCCAACCATAAGTAAAAGTTAACCATGGTACCACCAAAGGAGCAATAATTGCCCCTATATTACTACCCGAATTAAAAATACCTGTTGCAAAAGCTCTTTCCTTTTTTGGAAACCATTCGGCAACTGTTTTAATTGCAGCAGGAAAGTTGCCTGCTTCACTTAACCCTAATCCAAATCTGGCTATTGCAAAACCGGATACGCTTTTAGCAGCCGCATGAAACATTGCAGCTATACTCCAGCCAAAAATAGCCAATGCATAACCAATTTTTGTTCCTATCTTATCTATTAATCCGCCCATAAATAATAAACCTAAAGCATAAGCAGCAGAAAACGCGGTTACAATATACCCGTAATCCAATTCACTCCATCCAATCTCCTTTTCTAAAGTAGGAGCTAAGATGCCTAAAACTTGCCTATCAATATAGTTAATAGTTGTTGCAAAAAACAATAATGCACAAATTCCCCAGCGGTAATAACCTTTTTTCATCTTTTTTTCATCAATACTTAAATTTTTTGTCATTTTATAACCTCAAAATATTTCTATATTTACAATAATTTATTTCATACTTTCCATTGGTATCCAATCCATATCGTCAAATACTTGGTTTTCGCCACCCATCGCCCAAATGAAGGAATAATTTTTAGTGCCAACGCCGCTATGTAACGACCAACTGGGGGATAATACGGCTTGTTTATCACGAATTATTATATGACGAGTATTCTCGGGTTCACCTATTAGATGAACAACAAATGAATCGGGATTAATATTAAAATACATATAAACTTCGGAACGTCTTTGATGTGTATGAGCAGGCATAGTATTCCAAACACTGCCTATCTCAAGTTCGGTTAAACCCATTACTAATTGACATGTGGGCATAATTCCGGGATGGATATATTGATTAATAACCCTTTTATTACAATCTTCAATTGTACCTAATTCTCTTCTTGTAGCATTTTTATAAGGTATGTAATAATCAGGATATGAACTATGAGCCGGATAACTTACAAAATAAAATAAAGCAGGATTTTTAGCATTTTTGCTTTTAAACTCAATATTTTTACAACCTTTCCCAATATATAACCCATCCTTAGTTTCCATATTATAAACAACTCCATCAATGGTAACTGTGCCGCTATTACCAATATTTATTATCCCAACTTCTCTCCTTTCGGTAAAATAATCAGCAGCCATCTCTTTTTTTGAAGCAGTTAGTTTAAGTACTTTATTTAAAGGTACTGCACTACCGGTAATAGATCTATCAATATCGGAATAGACCATAATTATAGAATTTTTTTTAAATAACGTTTCAATTAAAAAGTTTTCTCTTAACTCGGTAGTTGATAAAGCAGAAAAACCTTTTTGATTTGTTGTATAACGAACTTCCATATAATCCTCAAATATTTTCTATTTATTATATTTTACAACCAATTTGTATGAAAAAACTGACCACGTGGTTTATCAACACGTTCGTAAGTATGAGCACCAAAATAATCGCGTTGAGCTTGTAATAAGTTTGCAGGCAATCTAAAATTTCTATATCCGTCAAAATACGTTAATGCCGATGAAAACGCCGGAATCCAAATACCATTATTTACAGCAGTAGAAACAACATTTCTCCAAGAAGTTTGATACTTTTCTATCTTATTTTTAAAGTATGTAGTTAATAATAAATTATCTAAATCCGGCTCAATTTCAAATGCTTCTTTAATTTTACCCAAAAAAGAAGAACGAATAATGCAACCCCCACGCCACATTAGGGCAATTCCTCCATAGTTTAAATTCCATCCGTATTCTTTTGCTGCCGCTTTCATAAGAACAAAACCTTGTGCATATGAAACAACTTTTGATACATATAATGCATTTCCTAAATCATTAATAAACTGTGCTTTATCGCCCGTAAATTCTATTTTAGGTCCCGATAATACTTTTGATGCTTTTACTCTTTCTTCTTTTTGTGATGACAAAGCTCGTGCAAATACAGATTCACCGATTAAAGTTAAAGGAACTCCCAAATCTAATGAAGAAATAACAGTCCATTTTCCGGTTCCTTTTTGTCCTGCTGTATCTAAAATATTTTCAATAATCGGCTTGCCGTTTTCTGAAAATTTTAAAATATCTCGGGTAATTTCTATTAAATAACTTTCAAGCTCGCCTTCATTCCAGGTTTTAAATACTTCGTGCATTTCTTCATAAGAAAGATTTAGCAAATCCTTAAGTATCTGATATGTTTCACAAATTAATTGCATATCCCCGTATTCAATTCCGTTATGTACCATTTTAACAAAATGACCTGCTCCATCTTCTCCTACCCAATCACAACAAGGGGTTCCGTCATCAGTTTTTGCCGATATAGCTTGTAATAATGGTCTTACTTCTTCCCAGGCTTTTATATTTCCACCGGGCATTATGGATGGTCCCTTTAATGCACCTTCTTCTCCTCCCGATACTCCAGTCCCAATATATAATATACCTTTTTCATCTAAATAAGCCTTTCTTTTGTTTGTATCCTGAAAGTTAGAATTCCCTCCGTCAATTAATATATCACCTCTTTCAATTAAGGGAATAATTTCATCAATTAATTCATCTACTATTTTGCCTGCCGGTACCATAAGCATTATTTTTCTGGGAGATTTTAATCTATCAACTAAATCCTTTAAAGAATTGGCAGCAATAATATTTTTGCCTAAAGTTTTGTGTTGAATGTATTTTTCAAGTGATGTTTTATTTTTATCATATACAACAACCGAATAATTGTTGTTTGCAATATTTATGGCTAAATTACCCCCCATTACACCTGTACCAATTACCCCAATATCCATTTTGTTCAATTCTATTCTCCTAAAATTATGTAAATCTATTTTTTGAAGCCCATAAACCTAAAGCCGGATTTGAAATATAATATATCTCTTCTCCGTTTATTTTATTAAATCCGTCAACAAGTTTATTTGGGTTATATATATCCATCATTTTTTCTAATGGGAAATAATTAAAATTAACTCCTTCAATCTCTTCTCTACTTAAAATTCCCGGACAATACGTAACTTTAAATCTATTTTCACTTGAACCGTGAATTAAATGTGCCGCAGCAGCAAGATTATTGCTAATGTCATCGTTTATTTTAACAAAATCTAAAATTTCAGTAGATGTCTTATATCCGTATTTTCTTATTAACTTATCTATCTCTTTATCTTCTCCGAATGTAGATAAACCGGGTGCCAGCACTATCAGTTCGCCGTCATCTTGTATTGCCATTCTTGTTCGATAAATACTTTTGTTACCAAGCCAAGTACTTTTAAATTCATGTGGATCAAGATATACAACAACTTTTTTTAGAGGTTTATCTAACATAATAAAATTAACCTCCAATGATAATTCTGCGGCTAAATTAAAACATTCCACATCATCGCCAATATATAATCCCCGCATTACTAAATTGTTATTAGTATCTTTACCCATAACAGTTAATATATAGATAATTGGCAAATGTTTTGCAAAATTATCGGACGCATAATTTAGAACTTTACGAACAGGAGTATTGGCTCTTCCCATAATTCTTTCCATACCGTAAACAGCACCCAAATAATGACTTTTATGAATTCCGTCTTTTCCTCCAACACCTACAAATATATTTTTATTATAGTTAGCCATTCCTATAACTTCATGAGGTACAACTTGCCCAACAGAAAATACCAAATCATGCCCGCCGTTGGCTAATAATTTGTTTACTTGCGCAAGCCATGAAAAATTTAACTTACCTTCGCTTACTTCATATATATATTCATTTGGAACTTCGCCTAAAGTTGTTAAATCTTCTTTCCAATTATGTATTCTAAATAAGTTTTCCGGAATATCGCCGAACATATGTTTTCTTTCGGTTTCATTAATTTTAAAATGCGTGCCTAATGCAGGTAAAATATCATTAACTTTATTACCGTAAAACTGATAAAGGTGTTGGGTTATCAATCCGGCTTGCGAGTGGAATCTGGTAAAATCAGGGGGGATTATTAACACACTCTTTTTATCACCAATTTTTAAAATTGCCTTTTCAATTGCAATTTTAAGTTCTTCGGTACTTATTATTGTATTTTTTGAGCCTTTTGAAAAATATAACATATATTATTTCCAGCTTGGATTTTCTGGAAGATAACTTTCAAATTTCTTAATTAGCAAGTTTTCGTAATCTCCGGCATAAGTACCGTTAAAAAACTTATCAAGCGATTCTTCATAAAATCTTTTCCAACTTGCATCTTCGTGTCCTGGATTAATAGGATAAAATAATACACCGTTACTTTTTGCTGCACTGTAATCCCCGGGTGCATCACCAATCATTAATATTTTATTGTCTTCATATTTCCCTTTTGCAGCATATCTGATATGTTCAGATTTTGTACCGTATTCCTGACCGGCAATAATACTTACATAATTTTGAATATTATGTTCTTCCCATTCCCTAATTAATGCTTCAACAGGAGTTTGAGAAACAACCATTAAATCAGCATTGTCTTTCATTTTGTTTAATGAATCCTTAACAAAAGGAAACGGTGGAATATCGAACACTATTTCCGAGATTATTTTATTAACTTCAATTGACCATTCAAGAGTTTTGTTTATTACAGCATCGTTTTTTTCTAAAGCATAATTCTGAAGTGTTGGATTTCCAAGTTTTGTTTCTTTATTTACCCATTCTTTTACAGAGGTCATATCAATAAAATTCATTTCTCTGGCAATAACTTCAGGTCTCTCTTGTAATAATTCAAATGCTCGTAAAAGTGCTTTAAATCTATTCACTCCTCTTGTTTTTGAATACAAATTTACAAATTCCCATGTTTCTCGTGCATACTTCGAAATTCGCTGCATGTTAAAATGTTTTATAAACATTGGACAAAATGCTTCTTTTTGTTTAATTTCCATGGTATCAAAAACACAACCGTCCGAATCAATTCCAATAAAAAATTCTTTAGTCGGTTTTAAATCAATTAATTGTTGATGTGGATTATTTATCATTATATTCTTCCTATTATCTATTTTTAATATGCTTCGGGTATATAATCGGCTAATTTTTTATCTGCAAACACTTTCTTAAATTTTGCAAACCGTTGCATTCCGTTAATTACCGGTACGGTAACCCAATCCTCACCTATAAGCGGTCTAACGTAGTTTAAAAATTCATCTGTTACATCATAACGATTAGCTGATATCCATTTTTCCGGAAAAGTTCTTTCACTTAAGGCAACTTTCTCTAAAGGTACTTTA
>DAINPX010000227.1:0-5519 GCA_036743235.1 Melioribacteraceae bacterium | reverse complement strand
AGAATACATTAATCAGATTTTTTAGTCTGTGTTGAACTTTATTTTTTACTTGTTTGGTTAATAGTTAACAAAATAAATATTGGAGAGAGTATGTTAAAACATTTATTACTTTTTGTTTTTTTATCAACCGTTATCTGTGCCCAAATTACAATAAACGGTGACGCCAGAATGCGACCAAGATACGATATTAACGACAAATCGGCGGGAAAAGGGACTAAAACAAGTGATTTTTATTACATGTACCGAGCCAGATTAAATTTTAATGCGGAAATAGGAGATGGTTGGAAATTCCACACAATGATAAGCCACAACGGTATATTTTATTATTCTACTTTTAATACAGGTGATTTTCCTGATATTTTGGGTACTGATCAAAATCCTTCAAAACCAACCTCAAAACAAAGTTCCAGAAGGGCTTCGTTATCTTTTATGGAATTATATTTTGGACAAGAAACCGAAACATATAATTTTAGTGTCGGATTATTTCCTTTAGGTTCATTCACTAATCCTATTTACGACTTACATTATTATCCTAATAAGATGGTCGATATACCATATACAATTTTTAATACTGACGGAGCATTTGGATTTAGAGGTAATTATAAAACCGATTTTGGTACATTCGGAGCAAAACTAATTATTGAAGATGCAAAAGGAAAAGAAGAAGAGACCTATGACGGTACAATTTTAAGTGATAGAAACGACCAAATGACAGTTGAATTGAATTACTCTCTTCCTGTTTCAGGGTTTACTTTTTCTCCAATGGCATTAATAAGTATTTCTTCAGATAAAGATTCAGTGTGCAAACCAAATACATTTGGATTAAATATTACTTCACCTAAAATTGGAAATTTTACATTTCAAGGTTCAGCCGGTTACTCAAATCAAGCTAATGAAAATTTAAGAAGTGTTCAAGAACCCGGATACCCTATTTCAAAATATGACGGGTATTTATTACGATTAAAATTATCCGGAAAACTTGGTCCAGGAACTTTAGTAGCTTGGTTTGATTATGCAAATTTAACCGAAAAGCATTTACTAAAAGATATTGATTATGGATTTTCATTCTTCTGGATTAACTACGAAATTCCGGTTTATAAAAGCGAAAAAGGATCTGTTGTAATTACTCCTGAATTGCGTTACGCAAAATTTTACAAAGAATCTGAACATATGGCAGATAGAATTAAAATGGAAATGAATTTTGACATCAAATTTTAGGAGGATCTATGCGTTCTTTTTTTAACAATTTACGAGTACGAAATAAACTATTGTTTTTAGTTGTTGCTTCTTTTATTCCATTACTGTTAATTTTGCAGTTTTATGTACTTCCGGCAATAACACAAGCATGGTATGATAACAAATCTACCGCCACAAAAGAAATTGTTGAATCGGTATATAATACATTCGATTATTTCCAAAATAAAGTAAATAGCGGTGAATTAACGTTAGAGGAAGCTCAAGCAAAAGCTTCGGAAGTTATTAGTGCACAAAGATATGATACGGATAATTACTTTTTTGTTTTTGATGAAAATTACATTCTAAAAGTACACCCATTACGTCCTCAAAATATTGGTAAAGATATGAGCGGAAGTTTGGATGCAAACGGAATGAAACTTTATGTGGAAATGAAAAATGCAGGAAACTCAGGTAAAGGCTTTTTGGAATACTACCAATTAAAGCCGGGAGTAGATGAACCACAACATAAAATCTCATTTATTAAGGCTTATAATAAATGGGGCTGGTATTTGGCAAGCGGTGTATATTTAGATAAAGTTGAAGAAGAAATTGCAGATTTTAAGAATTCCTTATATACGGCAATTTTTGTAGCGTTAATAATAGCATTACTAATAGGTTTTTATTTCGCCAACTTTGTTGCCGCTCCAATAAAAGATCTTTCTATTGCTGCCGAACATGCAAGTAACGGAAATTATGACATTAAAATTGAAGCTGAAAGTAACGATGAACTTGGTACCCTTAGTAAAGCATTTAGTAAAATGTTATATAACATAAAAAATGCATTTAGCGAAGCCAATAAACAAAAAGAAGCCGCCATGGTAGCTGCCGAAGAATCGGAAAATTTGCGTCTTACTTCTCAACGTCAGGAAGAATATCTAAAAGTAAACATTGAAAAATTACTTGGGGAATTTGATAAATTTGCCAAAGGCGATTTTACGGTAAAAGTCGATTTTAAAAACAATAATGATTTAATTTCAAAATTATTAGACCAATTTAATAATGTTGCTAATAACTTAAGAGATATGTTAATTAAAGTAACGGAATCGGTTCAGGCAACTTCAAGTTCTAGTTCTCAAATTTCAAGTTCCGTAGAAGAGTTATCTTCCGGTGCTCAGGAACAGTCAGCACAAACCGGCGAGGTTGCTTCGGCTGTTGAAGAGATGACTAAAACTATCATGGAAAATGCTCATCATACAAAATTAGTTGCAGATAAAACTAATTTAACCGCTTCTTATGCAAAACAAGGTGCTCAAAAAGTTAATGAAACAAAAGCAGGGATGGATTTAATAGTACAACATACCGATAAAACGGGAAAAATTGTTTCATCTTTAGCTCAAAAAACAGATCAAATTGGCGAGATTGCACAAGTTATTGATGAAATTGCAGACCAAACAAATCTTTTAGCATTAAATGCGGCTATTGAAGCTGCACGTGCAGGAGAGCAAGGGCGCGGTTTTGCAGTTGTTGCCGATGAAGTTAGAAAACTTGCAGAAAGAACAACTCGAGCTACAAAAGAAATTGCCGAAACTATTAAAGATATTCAACATAGTGTTAACGATGCAAATAAAGCTATGGTTGAAGCCGAATCTGCAGTTAAAAACGGGCTTGTATTAACACAAGAAGTAGCTAATTCGTTAAATCTGATTGTTAACGAGACCTTAAATGTAAACGACTTGGCTAGTCAGGTTTCTGCGGCAACCGAAGAACAGTCCGGTGCTGCAGAAGAAATCAGTAAATCAATTGACGGTATAAATAGCGTTACTCAAGAAAGTACTAACGGTTTACGGCAAATTGCTGCGGCAACCGAAGACTTAAACAGATTAACCGAAAATTTAAGTAATCTAATTTCAAACTTTAAAATTTATGAAGGTTCGTTTGTTCAACAGTATAAACATGGCTTAAGTAGAAGATAATAAAAATATCTGTAATCGTTAATAAATTATAATCCCCTCTTTGCTAAATTGAGGGGATTTTTTGTTTTATTGGGGAAAAAAATTACCATATTATACAAATTCATTAATTAAAAAGATATTGTAAATATTTTTAAATATCTATAATAATTTATCACTCAGTAATTCAATTAATAGAATTAATAAACTTTAATTAATATCTTAAAAATATATACTTAAAGTAACTTGACATTTGTTATCTAAAACATTATATTTGAATAGTTCTTAATTAAGAATTATTATTATTTAGGATTTATTAAATTGTATAATGTAAAAGAAATATTAAAAAAACACGGCTTAAAAGTTACTCCTCAAAGAGTGATAATATTAGAAGCAATTTTTAAATTAGCTAACCATCCGACAGCCGAAATTATAAAAGAATTTATAGGTAAAGACCACCCAAATATTGCATTAGGTACTGTGTATCAAGTTTTGGATGTTTTATGCCAAAAAGGTATTATCTCCAGAGTTAAAACCGAAGACGATATTAAAAGATACGATGCTAACTTAGAGAAGCATCATCATATTTATAATTGCGATACTAAGCAGATAACAGATTTTTACGATACAAAATTATCACAAATTTTAGACGAGTATTTTAAGAAAAATAGCATTCCCGGATTTAATATAAAAGAAATACATTTACAAATTAACGGAAATTTTGTAATTTAATATAGATACCAACATTTTTAGGAGAAGATTATATGAAAGTAAAAAGTATTGAATTGTTAAACAAAGCAATTGCCGATGAGCTATCTGCAGTTCATCAGTATATGTATTTCCATTTTCATTGTGATGACCAAGGATATGATTTATTAGCAAATTTATTTAGAAAAACAGCTATTGAAGAAATGCTGCATATCGAAAAACTTGCCGAAAGAATTCTATTTTTAAAAGGCGAAGTTGAAATGGTTGCAAGTAATAGCGTTAAAAAGATTAATGAAGTTAAAGAAATGCTGGAATTAGCTTCCGAGATGGAAACAAGCAGTGCAACCGATTATAACAAATGGGCAAATGAATGTGCACAAAATGCCGATTCGGTATCAAAAAAATTGTTTGAACTATTGGTAGAAGATGAAGAAAGACATTTTGACCAATATGACATTGAAATGGAAAACTTAAGAAAATTCGGAGATAATTATTTAGCTCTCCAGTCAATTGAAAGAAGCAAAAATATAAGCACGGGAAAACCGTAAGAAAATTAATAATTCAAAAAAAAATGAGGAATAAGATGGAAAACAACGAAGTAGTATCTATGCCGCGTATAGGTGAAAAAGCACCGGAATTTAAAGCCGTAACAACTCAAGGCGAAATCAACTTTCCAAGTCAGTATGAAGGAAGTTGGGTAATTTTATTTAGCCACCCTGCAGATTTTACCCCGGTTTGTACAAGTGAATTTATGACTTTTGCAACATTGGAAGACAAATTTGCCGAATTAAATTGTAAACTTGTCGGGTTATCGGTTGATGGTTTGTATAGCCACATAGCTTGGTTACGCACAATTAAAGAAAAAATTGAATATAAAGGGATGAAAGATGTTGAAGTTAAATTCCCTTTAATTGAAGATATTACTATGGAAGTTGCAAAAAAATACGGAATGATTCAACCCGGCGAAAGCAGTACGAAAGCCGTTCGAGCTGTATTTGTAATTGACCCCAAAGGAATTATTAGAACAATTATATATTATCCTTTAAGCTTAGGCAGAAATTTTGACGAATTACTACGCGTATTACAAGCATTACAAACAGCTGATGCTTTTGGAATTGCTACACCGGCGGATTGGAGACCGGGGGATGCTGTAATTGTACCTCCTGCAGGTTCTTGCGGAACCGCAAAAGATAGAATGGAAGGTAAAGAAGAAATGAAATGTTACGATTGGTTTTTCTGTACAAAAGAAATTGCAAAAGAAAAAATATTGGAAACCATTACAAAAAAGTAAATTAAGATGATTTTTTTTAGCCTCCTATTAGGGGGCTTTTTTAATAGCTTGAAAGGGGTGAGGGAGGATTGATTCTACCATTTACACAAAATTACTAATACTCCCCTTTATTATTTTGGTTATAATAATATCGTCTCTCTGAGTCTCAATAAAATTGTATTTTTATTATTACTCATCAACCTAAACATAAAAATATTTAACATTTAACATTGCTTTAGAACCGGGAATGACAGGAGAAAAGAAGGAAAAACAGGAGAAAACCTCTAATAATTTAAATTATTTTGTCTAACATCTTATTTTCTAACGTCCAAAATCTTGTAGCACGTTAGTGGCTAAATGTGCTTCTAATTATAATGTCGCCCCTACTGGGCTTGGTTCTGCGTTTTTTACTTCGG
>DAINPX010000226.1:0-5529 GCA_036743235.1 Melioribacteraceae bacterium | reverse complement strand
TACTAAATTTTTTATTAAAACTTGCTTAATAAAATTAGAACCATAAATAAAAGTAAGCTACCTTCTGTAATTTTAGCAATATTGCAGCTTACTTTTATTTTTTATATTCCTAATCCTCAAAACTCGACTTATTCAAAACCTGAAAATGCAATAATCGAGTTTGTAGGACAACTATCTCCTGCCTTTAATTTTAATAAGGCAAAAGAAAATAGAGCTTATGATAATTATAAAATAATTGATATAGAGAACATTTCTTTATCATTATTTTTTACTACTAAAATTAAATCTATAATTATAAACAATGTTGTAACAATTGTTCATATTTCTAAATTTACACCTAATAAATTTAGCTTTCGAGGTCCTCCATTTCGTTTAATTTAATCTGTTTTAATTAACAATTTTAAATTAACTTTTGAGGATTATATGTCTAACAAATCTGAAGTAAAAGAATCTTTCATGCAAAAATTAGCACGCTTATGGCCTGTTTATTTAATGGAAAGTATAGTTTACTTAATTGTTATTGCAATTATATATTTATTAATTTTTGCATAATTCAGCTTTTATATCCAACCCTATTATGTATATTTGGGGTTGGATATTTTTAATTTATATTATCAAATTATCTAAAAAATATCATTTCTTAAAAAAATAGAACTAACCTATCCATTTCATTTTATTATTATAAGTACCAATTAACACTTTATAAAAACAACATTCTTAACTTACAATAAACAAATAAATACTATATAAAATATAGATATTCTTTAAACTACAGTATTATTTTCTTACATTTGTAATTGAATTATTTTTTGGTTATATGAAAAATTTATATTACGACATTGTTGTTCTTGGTGCCGGAATAGCCGGTATAAGTAGTGCAATTAAAGCCGGAAGACTAGGGGCAAAAGTTTTATTGCTTGAGCAATTTCCGTTTTTAGGTGGAATGAGTACTGCCGGTATGGTCTCGCCTTTTATGAAACATGAAGTTAAAGGCGAAATATTAGTAAAAGGTGTATTTCAAGATATCGAAAATTCCATGATTTCGAAAAAAGGAATGATAGATAATGGCTTTTATGCAAATTCTTTCCGAAATTCGGCTTTCAACTTATTAAAAGAAAGTAATGTTGATGTTCTTTTTAATATACAAGTGCTTTCTGTTGATAAAGAAGAAAATAAAATTTCAACATTAAAAGTATTTTTGGAAAATACAACAATAAATGTATCTGCAAAAGTATTTATTGATACTTCAGGAGATGCCGTCTTATCTTATTTAGGGAACTTTTCTTATGTTAAAGGAGACGAAACAACCGGAAAACTTCAAGCATTAACTTTGTTTTTTAGAATGGGAGGGATTGATTTTGTTAAAGCTCTTGAATATGTAATTAAGAATAAACATGATTTTTTTGGTTGGATGGACTATAATTTTGATTTAAATAAAATTATATCAGTAGCAGGTTACTTTAGCAACATAAAAAAAGCTATTGATGAAAAAAGACTTTCAAATGATGTTCAATATATATTTTATACAACTCTCCCCTCTTCTGGCGAAGCTTCTTTTAACACAACAAATATTCTTGGATTAGACGGTTCAAGCACATATGAAATTACTAAGGCAGAACTAATTGGTAGAAATCAGGTTAAAGAAGTAGTTAAAATACTCAGAAATGAGATTCCGGGGTTTGAAAACTCTTTTTTACTTGAAACAGCAATGCATGTAGGAGTAAGAGAAACAAGAAGAGTTATTGGTGATTATATTATTTCAGGTGATGATATACGAAAAGGGAGAAAGTTTGCGGATGCAATTGCAAGAGGCTGTTACGGAATAGATATTCACGGACAAAAAGATGAAAATAGTGTTATGGAAGATTTACCGGAAGGTGAGTATTATGAAATTCCGATGAGAGCATTAATTGTAAAAGACGCTGAAAACTTACTTGCTGCCGGAAGATGTATCTCTGCAACCAGAGAAGGTCATGCTGCTTTAAGAATAATGCCTACCTCGGCTGCAACCGGTGAAGCCTGCGGAGCTATTGCATTTTTATCTATTAAAAACAATATTTCGATAAGAGATGTAAAGTATAAAGATTTATGTAATTTAATTAATGATAACATAACTATAAAGAAGTAATAATATGAGTATTATATTTGGTACGGATGGTTGGCGAGGTTTAATTGGTGACGATATTAATGAATACAGTACTTCGGTTGTTGCTCAGGCGTTTGCAGATTATCTAAAAAAACAAGTTGTATCTAATACCGTTGTTATAGGTTACGATAACAGGAATTTTTCCGAAAGATTTGCATTAATTTTTGCCCAAGTTCTTTCAGGTAACGAAATTAAAGTAATTCTTTCTGATAGAATTATACCAACACCTATGGTCTCTTTTTGTGTAAAAAGTAATGGATATGATGCAGGAGTAATGATAACCGCCTCACATAATCCTGCAATTTATAATGGAATTAAGTTTAAGTCTAAATTTGGTTCTCCTTTTTTTACTGAAGAGACTCAAAAAATTGAATCATTGCTTTACAAATCTACAATTGTTAAAAGCGATAAATTAATTACAAAATGCAATTTATTTGAACATTACAAATCTCATGTCCTTAATTTAATAGATAGCAGCAGCATTAAGTCGGCTAATCTTAGTATAGTTGTTGATAGTATGGGGGGTGCCGGATGTAACTACCTTGCTGAAATATTAAATGGTATTTGTAAGGTTAACACTATTTTCGGAGAACCTTCTCCAATCTTTTACGATAGATATGCCGAACCGATAGAGAAAAACTTAGCTCCCCTATCCGAGGAATTGAAAATAGGAAATTATGCTTTTGGAAGTGCAAATGATGGTGATGCAGATAGAATTGGAGTAATGTTAGATAACGGTGAATGGTTAAGTGCACAGGAAACCATTTTATTAATTACCGATTATTTAATTAATACTAAAAAATTAAAAGGAAATTTAGTAAAAACTTCTTCGGTAACAGATAAATTAATCTATAATTTTTCAAATAAATTAAAAGTTTTTGATGTGCAAGTCGGCTTTAAATATATTGCAGAAAAAATGATAGAAGATAATATTGTTTTTGGTTGTGAAGAAAGCGGTGGATTTGGTTACGGCTTTCATATACCCGAAAGGGATGGAATTTTTTCTACCCTCGTTCTTTTGGAAATGCTCTCCAAAACCGGTTTAACTAAATTATCGCAATATGTATTAAATAAAAGAGATATATTCGGAAGGATATATTACGATAGAATAGACTATCATTACAACAAAGATAACAGAATTGACATTTTACCTCGATTACTAAATAATGCCCCTATTGAAATTGCCGGATTTACTGTAAATAAAATTAGTTCTTATTTAAGTAGTAGGGGTATAATAAACGGAATTAAATTTACTTTATTTGGAAAAAACAGATGGTTATTAATTCGTTCTTCCGAAACCGAACCTTTGGTAAGAATATATACAGAAGCCGAAACGGAAGAAGAGGTGAAATTATTACTTAACTTTGGAATTAATTTAATTAACGGATAAAGTGTTTATGAGTAAAAATAGTATTATTTCTTATGGTATGGCAAAAGATTATTTGGCAAGACTGAGTGAAGATTTTGCGATTATTTATAATCCTCAAAATGTATTTCCTCCTTACGAAATCATTCCGATTGCTCACAAAATTAACTCAAAACGTAACCATATTGCAGCATTTGTTACCGATATGGACGGTACAACTACAACAACAGAAGAGTTGTGCTTATACTCTTTAGAATACATGATTCGTGTGATGAGTGGAAAATTTACCGTGGTTGAATGGCATGGTTTAGATAAAACAATTGATTACCCCAATATAATTGGTAATAGCACAACCAAACATATCGAGTTTTTAGTAAATCGTTATAATAACTTTTTTAATAAATCCTTTATTGAAAAGGCATACATAAAAGCTATTGTTTGGCAGCTTATCTATGGTAAAGATAAAACTCGAAAAGAAGAGATAATAAATAATATTAAATTATTTAAAATTGAAAATATTATTGATGATTCTCAATTTAAGGCTTTAGGTCTTAAAACGGATGTTAAAGACTATGATACAAATGATAAACTCATTTATTTAATGCAAAATTATTCTCCATGTTTTGATGAAAAAATATTTACTCATCTGGTAAAATTAGGAATAGATATTTATTATTATAAGTATCACGAAATTTTAAATAGAATTTACAACGGCGAAAGCAAACATATTGCAAAAGATTTGTTTAATGATGAAAATAAAGCACTTATTGAACCAATGCCGGGTATTATTACTTTTTTGGCATTAATTAAAGGTAAATTAAAGGATTATACAGATTATTTTGTAAATATTTTAATTGATGACTATAAACATAAAGCCGGTGACCCGTTGTTTAAATTTGACGAAAACATTATTAAAGAGATTTTATTTAAACTATCTGAATATTTTGAAAAGAATCCTGCAAAAATCGGTATTGTAACTTCTTCTATTTTTTACGAAGCTAATATTGTACTAAACGAGGTGTTTTCAGAAATAAGAAAAAAAGTACAAAGTTTTTCTATTCCCATAGAATTAAAAGAACTTCTTCTTGAATTTTTTGATGATTATAACAAGGTTTATAACACTATTGTTACTGCAAGCGATAGCAACGAAATAAGGTTGAAACCTCATAGAGATTTATATAGTATTGCATTACAAAACTTGCATGTTCCCAAAGAAGAATTTATTAATGTAATTGGAGTTGAAGATAGCGAAAGCGGAACTTTTGCTATACGTAGTGCAGGGGTTGGGTGTTCCGTGGCTGTTCCTTTTGCACAAACTTCATCACATAATTTTGAAGCTGCTTCAATTATTGCAAAAGGCGGTATTCCGGAATTAATTTTAACCTACAAATTATTATTACTATAAGAGGTAATTATGGAAAGAATATTTCATGTAATTTCAAATACACACTGGGATAGAGAATGGCGTTATCCCTTCCAACGCAATAGACAAATGCTTGTGGACATGATAGATAATGTTTTGGATATTTTAGAAAAAGAACCCAAATACCGAGCTTTTCACCTTGATAGCCAAACAATTGTATTAAAAGATTACCTTGAAATTAGACCACATAAAGTAGATTTAATAAACAAACTTATTAATGAAAAAAGACTTCTTGTTGGTCCATGGTATATTTTACCAGAAGAATTTCAGGTCGGCGGTGAAAACCTAATTCGTAATTTACTATTAGGTCATAAAATTGCAAAAAAACATGGAAGGGTCTCAAAAGTTGGTTATTCCCCCTTTTCATGGGGTCAAATATCGCAATTACCACAAATTTATGCGGGTTTTAATATTAATTTAATAATGTTTTATCGGGGTGTTAATTCTATTGATAGTCCAAAAGCTGAATTTTTATGGATTGGAGCTGACGGAACCGAGGCTGTTTCTTCAAGATTTTCTACTATGCCAAGATACAATTTTTACTTTTATATTTATAGACCGGTTATTCATAACGAGTTTTTTGCTGATATTGAA
>DAINPX010000225.1:0-5608 GCA_036743235.1 Melioribacteraceae bacterium | reverse complement strand
ACAATAGTAGCTGCATATGTTTTAATTTTTTCTATTTCTAAATAAATTAAATTCGTTTCTCTAAAACGTAAAGCGGATTTAATTCGTGCAATTAACTCAGTTTTGTTAAACGGTTTTTTTATGTAATCGAACGCACCGGCATTTAATCCTTCGCGTATATCTTCTACGCTTGTTAAAGCAGTAACCAAAATTACAGGAATATCTTTAGTTTCTTCATTTTCGGTTATTTTTTTACATGCTTCAAAGCCACTCATACCTGGCATCATTACATCAAGTAAAACTAAATCGGGGCTTTCGGCTAAAGTTTTTTCTATTCCGGTTGGTCCGTCATAAGCAGTAATTACTTCATATCCCTCGTTTTCTAATCTATCTTGTAAGATAAAAACATTATCGGGTTGGTCGTCAACTACCAATATTTTACTCATATCTGTTGCTCCCTTCTAAAATCTGCCTAACTTTTGTTGATAAATATGTTATATCAATCGGTTTTGTAATTAAATCCGCAAAACCGTTTTTAATTATTATTTCCCTTTCTTCCATCATGGCATGGGCAGTAAGGGCTATAACCGGTAATTTATTAAATTTAATATTCTGTTTAATACGTTTCAAAGTTTCAAAACCATCCATATTTGGCATCATAATATCAAGCAATACCAAATCGGGACTTTTATTTTCAATTAAAAGCAAACATTCCAAACCATCTTTAGCAAACAAAGTATCGTATCCTAAACTTTCTATTATCTGCCCAACCGTAAATAAAGTGTCTTTATCATCATCAACTATAAGAACAACTTCTTTTTTATTCCCCTTTTCATAAACAAAAGAACTTTCATTGTCTTTATCAAAATCATTACTATCAATAATTAAATTATCAGGTAAACCTATTTTTAATTTCTTACGTAATATACGCAAAGTATCGTTTTTTGGTATATCTTTTTTTTCAATAAAATTAAAAATCTTTAAATTAATTTTGTGCAACTGTTCTTTATTAATACTTTCTTCACCGGGGGTAACTATAATTACAGGAATATCATAAAAGCGTCTATCGGATAACAATTCACATAAATATTCTATTTCTTCAATATTTTCGGGTAAAAAGTCTGCTATTATACAATCCGGTTTTTCTTTAAGAATAGTATCAATTAAATTTGCGTTAAGTTTCATGTTTTTAACTGTATAATCCGAAGATACTCCCGAAAACGAAGATTTTCCTACTACTATAATGTTTTTTATCATTAAGTTGTAATAAATGGAAATATTATTAATTGCCTCTTCAAAATTATCATAAGTAAGCGGAGAGGAGATATAACAATTAGCATTAAAAATTATTCCCGATTTTTCACCTACCGGAAAGTAATATAAAATAAATGGAATATTTTTGGGCAATCTTTTTTTTGTATTTTCTATAACCGAAAAAGGATTGGTAAATGACAAATAATCTATTAAAACTACTTCCGTTTTCGATACATTAGAAATATTTTCGTAACTTAATACAACATCAACCGAATATTTATTCTTTTCAAGATAGCCGCCTATAAAATCCGTATTATCCGGATTATCGGAAATTATCAAGGCTGTTTTATTTCTCTCTTTTTTTGTTGTGGGTAATGTAATTAGTAACGGTTCATTAATTATTTGTTCGCCACTTTCAGTATCACAATAACCTAATATATCCGGAATAATAACTGTAAAAGTTGTCCCTTTTCCAACTTTGCTTTTCACTAATATTTCTCCTCCTAAAAGCTCAGTCATTCTGTTGGCTATTGTTAAACCTAATCCGGTTCCCGAATATTTTCGATTTGAACCTTCGCTTGTTTGCCTAAATTCTTTAAAAATTAAACTTAAATTCTCTTCTGCTATACCAATGCCTGTATCTTTTACACTAAAGCTTATGCCGGTTTCGTTATTTTTTTCAATTAATAAAATAACCTCCCCTTTTTCGGTAAACTTAAGTGCATTACTTAAAAGGTTTGATAATATTTGCTCTAATTTTATTTTATCTACTATTATTTTCTGATTGTTTGGGAATGCATTTTTCACAAAAAATGAAAGTTTCTTTTCTTCCGCAAAATGTACAAAAGCGATATAGATATCACGTAAAAATTCCGATAATAAGAACTCATCTTTAACTAACTCATAATTATCGGTCTCTATTTTAGAGAAAGTTAAAATATTGTTAATTATATTTAATAATTTTTTACCATTTTTTATTACAATCTTTAATCTCTCATCATTTTGTGCATTTAAGTTATCACTTTTTACAATTAATTCCGATAACCCTAATATTGAATTTAACGGAGTTCTAAGTTCGTGCGACATAGTAGCCAAAAACTGAGACTTAAGTTTTGCGGATTCTAACGCCTTATGTTTTTGTTTTTCTAATTCAACACTGTTTTCTTTTAATTCATTATGCAAAAAGATCAATTGCTCATTTTGTTCTTTTATTTTAGAGTTTTGCACTTGGTATTGTTCGTTTAGCAAACGGAGTTCTTTTACTAAATCTTTTTGCCTTTCATAAGCTATGGCATTACTTAAACCTATACTTAGTTGTTCTATTATTGAATCTAAATAACTTATGGTATTTATTTTAGGTTTATAAATTGCCGATAGCTCCAAAACACCTATAATTTCTTTATTAAATAAAATTGGATATATAATAATATATTCTAATTTTAGCGTAGTTAATGATGTTTTAAGAATTGGTTTATTTTCAGCAAATATAAATTCAACCGGCTCTTTAGTTTCTAATACTTTAAAATAAATATTTTCAATTATTTCATTTGAAGGAGCTTCGTTATTCAACCCATAGTATGCTGTTTGTATAAATTTGTCACCGTCATAAACATAAAAAACTCCTATATCAAATTTAGCAGTCGAAACTATTTGTTTAAGTACTGCATCGCTAATCTCAAATAATGAAGCATTTTCATTTATCAAAGTAACAAAATTAATATACTCGTGTTCGGTCTCTTCGCGTCTTTTAATTTCATCCAACATATCATTTAATACTTGTCCTAATTTTCCAATTTCATCGGAAGAAACAATTTCTACTCTTTCATTTAAATTATCGCTTCTTGTCTGTTCAACAACACGGTTTATTTCCGCCAGTTGTTTTCTGAATTTGGTTGTAAAAATAAGAACAAATATTAAAGAGAGAGGCACTGTAACCGAAATTAAGATAATAATAATAAGCTGCATTATACTTCTATATTCGGCTGTTTCTTTAAATACCGAAAAGATTACAAAATTTGCTTTGTCAAATGGAGTAGAGAATTCTTTTGATATATACAAAGACGCCATAAAATCATAATCGGGTAATATTTCGTAATATATATCGTAATTTTTTTTATTACTTATTACATTAACAGCCTTTTGCAAACTATTATTAATATCCTGCGAAACATATAAGTTTGATGAAAGAATATTGTTTTTGGAAATAATTAATGCAACATCGGCACGAATTACTTGCGAAATATTATTTAAATAATTTGTATCAATTAAAGCACCATAATAGTAAGTTACCCCCCATTTTTCCTTATATTTTAATATTATATTCTGATTATTTTTTATAAAACCATTAATAGAACTGCTATTTAAGTTTAAATTAATATTTTTTTTAACAATAAATTTATCCTTATTTATTAATGTATCATCTTTCAATGTAAAAACAAAATCGATACTTGAGCTATCTTCACTTAAATTATCATTCCCCAATCTTATGTTCTCAAAATCGTTATCTATTTTTTTTAGATTTGTTTCTAATGTTAAGGCAAAGTGATGGGTTGTATTAATTAAAGCACTTTGATGCTGATTGAATAATATTTTATTCGTTAAAATATAAATTGTAACAATAGAAGCCACCGAAACTAAAATTGTTACCGAAAAAGTTATTAAAATTAACCTAAAATTAAATTTCATTATGTCAGCTTTGTATTACTTTTCGTATAGTAATAATTAATTCATCTAAATCGTAAGGTTTACTAATAAAATCGGCAGCACCAAGCCTAGCACTTTCTATTGCACTTTTAACATCGGCATATGCAGTAAGCACAATTACTTTTATGGAATAACCATTACGTTTAAGTTCGTTAAGTACATAAAAACCATCTTTATTTGGCATCTTTAAGTCTAATAAAATTAAATCGATTTTTTTATTCTTTTTTAATACTGCAAACGCCGAGTCGGCATCCGTTACAAAAAACGAATTAAATCCAATTTCATTTAACTCGTCGCTTAATACTTTGCATAGCGTCAAATCGTCATCAATTATTAAGATTGATTCCATCATTGCCCGTCCTCTGTTTTTTGGGGTATGTTAAGTTTTAATTCTTCCAATCGTTTTTTATTTTTTAATATTTGGTCTTTCAATGCTTCTTTATTATTAATTACTCTTTCTTTTAACGATTGATTTATTTCTATTTTAACTAATATTATTACTTCTTTTTTAACAACTTCTTTGCTATCATAACCGGTTAAATATCTTAAACCCAATACCCACCAAGGCAAATCTTTTAAAAAAGGAATCCCTTTTCTAATATTATTTTCCTCGTTAATAAAAAGACCGCCTATAGCAGTTTCTTCACCGTCCAACATTAATACTTGTGTGGTAGCTTTAGTTTTTCTTATTTCAGGGCGTTCAACATCGGCAAGGGCACTGCTTCTTTCAACATCAAGTTGTAATAATATATAATCTATCCCTTCCTCGTTATATATATAAGGGGATACTTCTATTATTGTACCGGTAGAAAAAAACTGCTCAACAACATTCCCTGCAAAATCTTTCTGTTTTACCGAAATATCACTTCCAATTTGAATTCGTCCCTTTTGTTGATCTCGCACCGTAATAGAAGGAGAAGCAATAATCTCACCTAAATTTTCCGACTCAAAAAACTTAAATACCGAAGACGCTGTTCCCTTAAAACTTCCAGCATTAAATTCGCCTTGAGAGTTAATATTAAAGTCTGATGTTGTAGTTTGTGTACTCGTAGCAAATGATGTTAATCCTGTACCAACACTAAATCCTTGTTTAGTTAATAATGCTTGCCAATTAATACCACGTTCTCGCATTTCACTTATATTTGCTTCAAAAAAAACCGCTGAAATTTTTACGTCTCGGCTATCTATAGGTGCATAAGTGGTAGTGGCGGGTTTTTCAATTTTTGCTTCGTCCTTTTTTACAAAAATTGCTTCAGGGGTTTCTTCATAAAACAAGCCGTGATATTGAGTAATTGTTAATAATGCTTTTTTATAAGGCATACGGGTAAGCTCAATTCCAATAGGTTTTGCATAATCCATTGTTAACAGAATTTTTCTGCCTGTAATTTTTTCACTCACTTTACTTAAAATTTCTATTGCAATATTAAAAGGAAGGTTTTCGGATAAAGTAACCAACTCTTCCGGATTATAAGCACCGGTTAATTGTTTTTGCAACTCGGTTTGTCCGGTTATTATATAATTACATATAAAAAAGGCTAAAATCAATATTATCTTTTTCATTTTTTTTCACTCTTTTTTTTATCGGTTTCAGTTGCAAGAGTTAATTTAATTCTCTCTATAATTCCCCCTTTATTTAAAATAAAGTGGACTTCGTTATTATCAAAATCTATTT
>DAINPX010000224.1:0-5622 GCA_036743235.1 Melioribacteraceae bacterium | reverse complement strand
AAATTTTTATTTACAAGTTCTGCCGCAATATTGTATGAAAGTTTGTAGTAAAAATCTTCGTCTTTGGCTTTGCTTGCTCCAAAAATTACTACACTTGGTTTTATATGTAAAAGCTTGCTTATTCCGTCAAAATAATCTTGAGTATAATCAACAAGCCTATTAAATTCGTCATTAATTAACTTACTGCTAAAATTCATAAGTTCTCCTCTATTCTGCTCGGTAATTAGTTTTTTCGTAATCGGGCTTAATAAAAGATTTATTTGCCGAATAGTATTTTGCAACGTAAAAATAGTTTTCTTCTCTCAAATTTTTATTAACAACACTATATCTATTGTTTCTTTCTTTTTTCTCTTCTTCTCTTTTCCTCTCTCGCTTTTTCCTTTGTTCGTTTTTTGAATATTCCTCACCTACAGAAGTAAGTTTATATTTATTTTTTACATCTGGATTAACGGTTTCAGTCTGCTTTTCTTCAGTCTTTTTTCGTTTACGTGTTCTATCGTTTTGTTTTGTAGTAATTTTTGTAACTACTTTAGATTCCGCTCTTATCTGGGGGATATCTGTTTTAACAATAAAAACACGTTTAACAATGTTAGAGATTAAAACAACAACTATCAAAAAACCGGTTGTATATAAAAGTATTGTTGATATTATCGGTACTAATTCCATATTTTTCGCATATTTAACAAATTAGATTATCAAATATAATGCCACAAAAATAACTTAATTTATGTATCATTTTAATACTTTTTGGAACTTAATTTATGTATCATTTTAAGATTATTATTAAAATAAAACACTTTAATAATTTTTATTTTTATTAATCAATTATTTGTGTTAAATTAATATAATATTTTTACAAGATTTTAATTTAAAGGTTATTTATTTGAACGTATTAGATAGAAGTCATTATTTTAGGGGCGTATTGTTATTGATGCGTAAAGACTTTAAAGTATCCCCCGAAGAGAAACAATTTGTATTTAAATTAGGCAAAACTTTAGGATTTGATAGGGAGTTTGTTGACGACTCAATTAAAGATATTTTGCATAATGAATTTATTGATGATAAACCTCCAAAATTTACCGACCCCAAAATTGCCGAATGTTTTATTAAAGACGGAATGAGATTAATTACGGCTGACCACGCAATTGACCCAAACGAGATCACTTTTTTAGAAAAGACTGCTCAAGCTAATTTATTAAATACCGAGTGGTTTAATAAAGTAATAGTTGAAGAAAAAAACTATAATCTTAATAATGATATTGAATTTGAAATTAACTCATACGTAGATTAACAATAAATTACAATTTAACAAAGCATATTTTATAATTTACTATTTAAAATAAAAAAAGGGCTGATATACAACCCCTTCTTATAACAGAATACTTATAAAAATTATGCTTTTTTGCCGTATTTTTTCATAAATCTTTCAACTCTACCTGTCGAGTCAATCATTTTCTGTTTGCCGGTAAAAAACGGATGGCATTCAGAGCAGATTTCCAATTTAATCTGACTTGAAGTCGAACGGGTCTCAAAAGTATTTCCGCATACGCATGTTACCGTACATTTTCTATAAGCAGGATGAATACCTTTTTTCATTTAAACACTTCTCCTAAAAATTAAGACTTTAAATTTAATACAATTTTTTATAAAAATCAAATAACTTATTTAGTTTGATTTTTATTTGACGCTTTTTTTAACGAATCCATCCGTGCTTTAAGCTGTTTTACGTCCTCTTTTTTATTCGGTTTTACCAAAAACTCGTCAAAAGGATAATAATTATCACCATCATTTACTAGTCGAACTCTTGTATTAGAGCCGGAAACATTTTGGTCTCCGCTAAGCACTTTATCTAAATCAACTGATTTTGAATCATCTAAAGGAAATTTGTTTTGCGTTTTAGTTACAACATCATTATTTTGAACAACTACCGCATAACTCTTTTTTTCTACTTTTATAGGTTTTTTATCTCTTTCGGTGCTAATTTCGGCATTATTAACAATAATTTCTTGAATTTGCAAAGTATCATGAGTATTGTTGGTACCGGTTAATTTTTGAGGAGAATCGAACAAAAATGAGTCCTCGTAATTAGATAAGTTAAACACAAATAATAATATTATTAAAGATACTGTAACTGCAGAAGGTGTAAAAATATACAACCATTTATTAAATGCAGGCTTCTCTTTTTGCTTAAAATTTCCGTTTTGAATTTTAACCATTAGATTATACTCAAAGTTATCCGGAGCTTCTATCTTCGGAAGACTTTTTAGTGTCTTAATTAGTAATTCAAACTCTTTTTCTTTCTTATCGTATAAATTGTCTTTCATAGGCACTACTCTTTATATATATTCTTTAGAAGTTTTTGAAGTTTCGTTCTTCCTCTGTTAATTCGTGATTTAACCGTACCGATTGACAAGTCTTTTATTTCTGCAATCTCTTCGTACGAAAATCCTTGTATATCTCTTAAAATAACAACATCACGGTAAACCGGTCTAACTTTTAATAACGCTTTTTGAATAATTTCATTTTTTATTTTACCGTCTAATATTGCATCAGGCTGCAAAATCGAACTATCTTCAATTTGTAAAGGTTGTTCGTCATTATCGTTATTGCTTAACGAAAGAATATTTCTCCGTTTTCTTCTCTTTAATTCGTTTTTAGCCAAATTTCCCGCAATAGTATATATCCAGGTAGAAAACTTAGCAAATGACTTGTACGAATCTTTATTCAAATAAAACTTAATCATTGTTTCTTGAACAATATCCGCACAAACATTTCTATCACCCACATACCTAAACACATAATTCATAAGTGGGTCTTTGTATCTTTTTACTAATGCTTCGTAAAATTCAATTGCATTGGTTTCTTGAAATTTTGCAATTAATTCTTCGTCGCTATATTCACTTATTTTCTTTTCCAATATATTATACTTTTCCGTATTTAAAATGTTTCAAAATTATTATTGAATTATCAATTCATAGATTCATTTTCCATAACTAATCAACTCTTTTGCGGTCAACAGAGCTGTTTCGGAAATCTCTGCACCGCTTAAAAGTTTAGCTACTTCGTTTAATCGCTCATTATCATCAAGTTTTTTAACAATGCTAACTACTCTGTTGTCAACTATATTTTTTTCTACCGAATAGTGCGCTTTGGCCAATGCGGCAATTTGAGGAAGATGCGTAATAGCAATTATTTGATGATATTCCGATAATTTTTTTAATGCTAATCCGACTTTTTGACCTATTCTACCACTTACTCCCGTATCTATTTCATCAAAAATCAGCAAAGGCAAACTTTCTTTTTTTGCCATCGAGGTTTTTAAAGCTAACATAATTCTGCTTATTTCTCCGCCGCTGGCAACTTTAGTAAGAGGTTTGGGCAACTCGCCCATATTTGTTGAAATAAAAAACTCTACTTCATCATAACCATTATTATTATAGATATAGTTTTCATTATCTATTATAATATATCTATCCGATCCATTTGCCGATTTGTTATTTATTGTAACTTCAAAATTTGAATAGTTAATTCCTAACTCTTTTAGAGTGTCTTCAATCTCAGTTTTTAGATTTAAACTGCCTTTAACTCGTTTATAATTAAGATTTTTAGCCAATACGCCTGCCTCAATCCTTAATTGATTTAATTTCCGGTTCAATTCATTAATTTTTTCACCAAAATTTGAGACAAGTTCCACTTCTTCTTTTATTTTTTCTTTATAGTTTAAAACTGCTTCTATACTCCCGCCATATTTCTTTTTTAGACGCATAAAACTATTTAAACGTGCCCTAATTTCTTCAAGTTTGTTAGGGTCAAGTTCTACTTTATTCAAATAACTTCTACTAAAATCAGATATTTCTTGAACCATTGCCAAAATGGATTCGCAGTCGTTTATTTTTTCGTTATATCTTGGGTCAATTTTCGCCAGCTCATTTAAATAGTTTCTGACCATACTTAAATTGTCATAAACTGAGTTCTCCGAGTCATATAGCAGTACAAAAATTGATGAATTTAGCTCGGAAAGTTTTTCCGAATTTTCCAAAATTTTCAATTCACTGATTAAAAGTTCTTCTTCTCCTAATAATGGATTTACTTCGTTTATTTCTTTAAGCTGAAAATTATATAACTCAAATTTTTCTTTAGCAATCGATTCTTTTAAAGTCATTTGTTCAAGTTCGTTTTTTAATTTGCTAATTGAAGAAATAATGGCTCGGTATTTTTCTTTTATTTCATCTACATTAATATACTCGTCTAAAAAATCGATATGTTTTTCGTTGCGTAATAGCGATTGATGTTCGTGTTGCCCGTGTAAATCAACAAGGTAATAACCTATCTCTTTCAATAAATTTAGATTAATCGGACTATCATTTAAAAATATTCTATTTGTCCCTTTTGCCGAAATTTCTCTTCTTATTATTAGTTCTTCACTATATTCAATATCGTAATCATTTAAAACATCAAAAACTTTTTTATTATCTTTAATATCAAATATCCCTTCAATTACCGATTTATTTGCATCGCGTCTTATAACTTCAAAACTTGCACGTTCCCCTAATAAAATTCCCATTGCATCAATTAAAATTGATTTACCTGCACCGGTTTCGCCGGTAATAATATTTAATCCTCTTTCAAATTCAACCGAAATACTTTCTATAAGGGCGTAATCTTTTATATAAAGAGATTTTAGCATACTTTTTTGTATCAAAATTTAATTTTAAACTTTAAATTTAAGTTAAAATTTTATTTATTCAAAAATTTTTCTTTGGGCTAATAAATTAAAAAAAGGGCAGACGTTACTTTAAATTTCACGCATGCCCTTTTTAACTAGGGGGTGATGTAAACTATTTAATTAGCGTCATTTTAAGCGTTTTTGAAAAATTACCGGATTTAAGACTATAAAAATAAATTCCGCTACTATACTTTGAAGCATTAAATTTAATTTCATAACTACCGGCTTGTTTTATTTCGTTTACTAAAGTTGCTATCTCATTTCCCAAAACATCATAAACTTTTAAAGAAACCTGTTGCTGTGTTGGTAATGTAAAATTAATTGTCGTTTCAGGATTAAAAGGATTAGGATAATTTTGACTTAAACTAAAATTAGAAGGCATATTATTTTCAATTTTAACTGCAGTTATTGTTTCCGGAGTTAAACTAACATTAGCAATTGCTGAATAAAAGTTGTTATCAAAAACAGGGACATTATAAATTTCTGTTTGATTATAGTCATATTTATTTACAAACAAATTATAATTACTTTCTCTTAAATTGTTTAATCGGTAATTACCATTAACATCCGAAACCGAGGATGAAACAACTTCTCCGTTTTCATTAAAAGCAACTACTACTGCACCGGTAATCGGATTATTATTATCTTCCATTATTGTTCCGGTAATCATTCCGTTACCGTTATAATTTCTATTTATTAAAGTAAAATTAACATCTGTTAAAATAGTATTCTCCAGAATTATTAAACTATCTGCATGATGCCTGTGTAAAGCCAAAGTACCGTCAAATCTAAAATATGTAGGAATATAATCAGGGAACGAACATGCAAACAAATAATATTTACCGGGTAATAAATCGGATAATGAATAAGCACCTGTCGAATCACTAACAGTGCTA
>DAINPX010000223.1:0-5629 GCA_036743235.1 Melioribacteraceae bacterium | reverse complement strand
CATTATATAATTGAATAAATGAACGAGAAATTGCCACCATCTCGTGATATCTGTAAGCTTCGTTCAATAAACGCCATGATTCAGGAATATAATCGTGAAAAGAACCTTCCGATAATGTTCCCGGCATAGTTAATGTTCTTAATACTCCTAAACCTGATGTTCCCCAATCGGGGTAAAAACTCCAATCACCTCTGTTATATTTTGCAGTTGTTCTGTTAGTAGCTTGAATATTATTCATTAAATATTCGCCCATCGTTTTTGCTCGCGGAAAAACAGGCGCATTATCGTAACCTCTAAAAAGCATTAAGGTATAATTAGATTGTCCTTGCCAACCGTTGCTATGAATAGAATGAAAATAATCTGCTCCAAAATCATTGGCAATTTGGCATCTTGTTGAAAGAGCTAAATCATCCGAATCATTATTACCGGTTCTGGTTATTTTAACATTTGCACCCAAGTTGGTTAACATAGGTTTTAATAAATTGGCTTTAGACCAGTTGGCATCACTTTCCCAAAATCCCGTTGCTGCAATATACCTATCGTCTGCAGGGTCGTGTCCGCCGTGCCCCGGGTCAATACATATTTTTGCACCGCTTAATGTTTGTGCATAAAAATTTACCGATAAAGCAAAAACTAAAAATAATATATAAACTTTTCTCATTTTATCCTCACTCAAAACTTACTTCTAAAATAACAATTCTACCATCTTCGGTACAGTAAGCAATATTTTTGCCGTTTCCCGAAATTGCAGGATAAACTTCAATTTCATCAACACTTGATGTTAAATTAAAAGTACTTTTTCCGTCAAATGTAGAAACAAGAATATCACTTGCAAATACTTTATGTCCGTCATCTTTATCATTCATATAAATAACATATTTTCCGTCAACACTAAAGATAGGTGCATTGGCTTTACCTATTTCATATATTTCATTAGTATTTAAGTCGGTTACAAACGTACCTTTTCCTGCATACTGAAATAACAATTTATTATTGTTACTTAAACTAACCCATATATAATTCCCGTTACCAAACGGTTTATATTCTATAGAGTTGTTATTAGATACTAAAAGAATTGATTCGTTAGAAGGAATTGCAAATTTATATTCGGATTTGTTTTCGGTTAATTTTAAATCAACTAAATTAATACTATTAACCTTGTTTTCGGTATTTACAAATAAAGTTTTACTATTAGGGTCAATTCTAAAAGACATAAATCTTTCTTTGTTTAATAATGTATTTTTTTCACCGGTATATAAGTTATATTCAATTAAATCAGAATACTTTTTAATTCCGTCAAAATAATCTTTTTTATAAATTATTTTGCTTCCGTCTTCCGAAAATATAGGGTTATAACCGGTACCAAGTTCTTCACTTATTACAGTCAGTTTATTTGCGGCAATATCAAATAAAAACAAACCTGCATAATTTTCTTTTGAGAGAAGAACTTTTGTACCGTCATAGTTTAATACCGGAAAATAAAAACTATTCGGTTGAATTCCCGTAAGTTCTTTTTTGCTTAAAACTTTCACTTCTTGCGACCATATAATCGAACTGATTAACATTAACGCAACAAATACTTTTTTCATATTTTATCGCTCCATTTAATTTAAAAAAAATCAAATAGTAAGATAAATTTTTTTTAACTTAAAAAAAAGCGATTTAGAAGGTATTAAGTAATAAAGGGGAAATAAAAAGAAAGGTAGGCAGAAATCGAAAAGAAATCTGCCTAAAGTTAAATTTATAAATTTAAAGGATATACGAACGATACTCTCGGTTCAATCCATTTTTGCGGTTCGTAACCAATAATATTTTTATCGCTGTCTCTAAGAGGTGTAAATGTCCAATTATATACCATAGATACCACAAGATACGGCATCGGTTTATAACCCAATTCTGCAAATAAATAAGACCTGTCATCCAATGTAAATAAATCCGATTCATCTTCAATATTTATTTTGTCATATCCGGCACGAGCAATAAACGGAAAATCTTTTGGAATAACTTCGGCTGTTAAATGTAAAGCACCGGATTTTGGTTCTTTATCCAATCTTTCATAACTACCTAATACTCTAAATAAGTCAACTACATTAGTTTCCAACTCACCAAAAAATCCGTTGCTTTCAGATGATTTTAATCCTTTTAACATGGCAACTTTGCTTCTAACTTGACCGGTAGTAGGGTCAAAATTAAATCTTTCGGTTTCATATAACGCATTAAAGTAAGAAGGAATAAACTCGTCACCGTTAAATCTGCGTTCAAATTTAGCCCCTAACGAAACTAAACCCAATCCATTTAATTCGGCTTTAATTCCTGCAGTTGAACCGGAACCGAAATCCATTATTTTAACAAAATCATAATAAACATCTAAATTAAACATATCTGTTCTTACAATTGGCAATCCCAAATCGAAACCAAATATGCTAACACTTCCCTCATCCGTTAATGCCTTAAATTCTCCGTTCAAAGGGTCAATTCCACCCGAAATAACACCGGCATTTTCGTTAAAATCCGTTACAAACGAAACACCAACTTCCATATTACTAATAACCGGAATTTCTTTCATGCTTGTTAATTTTAACGGTCTAACATACCCTCGGATACCAAAAACACCTGCTTGTGCAAAATTTCCGTAAACGGATTCAAAGCCGAATTCGTTAAAATCCATATCAAATTGTGCACCAATTCTACGGGCATCAAACGTAGGCGAATTATTATACATATACATTATACTTCCGTGTCCTAAAGTAGTATAATCTAACGAACCGACTTTTACATAAATCGGGTCATGTTTATGACCGTATCGAGCGTATCTTATTATACTTAAATAATCTGTAAATTCGTTATAGTTTTCCTTTCTAAAATTTCCTTTGCTATCAATAGCCAAATTTAAATCTAACCCTAATCCAAAATTTGCAAATCCAAATTCCGGTGTAATTCTTAAAGAATAAAACGGTTGTCCGTCAACCCAATTTAAGCCAAATCCACCCTGCATTAATCCTTCATTTGGTTTTAAATTACTGTTAAACTGTGCATTTATTATCATACTTGATAATAAAAAAATAATAAGCACTATTTTTTTCATACATTCTCCTGTTATTTAACAATTTTATACTGCTAAAATAATATATTTTTAATTTTATGTTAATATATTTTTATTATTAATTGTAAAATGTATTCTATATCACAAATTGTTGGAGTTTCTTAACAAATTTTTATTTCTGATAAATCATTTTCTTTGTTATTGTTTTATTACCCGCTTTTAACGAATAAAAATATATTCCCGAAGTTAAATTTTCCGCATTAAAAATAATACTATAATCCCCACTGCTTAATTCTTTGTCTATTAAGGTTTTTACAATCTTTCCCAAATTATCATATACAATTAATAAAACTTTGTTACTATTTTTTAATGAAAACCTAATAGTTGTTGCAGGATTAAAAGGATTAGGAAAATTTTGCTCTAAGTTAAAGTTAAGGTTATTAACATTTATTTCATCTTCAATATTTGTAATAACAACACTTACAGTTGGAGAGTATTTATTATTTCCGTCTATATCTATTTGGTTTAACCGATAAAAATATGTACCTGCAACACTAATAGTAGTATCTTCAAACGAATAATGCCAAGTATTATAAGACGTTCCATGTCCTTCAACAAAGCCTAAATTTTCAAAATTTACAAAATCTTCGGTTGTTGATCGTTCAATTACAAAACCGTAGTTATTTAATTCGGTTGCCGTACCCCACGAAAGAAGAACAATATTATAATAAACATCCGCTTTAAAATAAATTAACTCTACTGGTAAATGAGGCGGATCATCGTTACTTTTTGCAAAAATTACCGAGATAAATAAAAATGTAAGAATAAATAAAAATGATTTTTTCATATTACAAAGTAAATCCTAATATTATATATAAAATTGCAGTAATAATTCCTGCTAAAATTGCATAAGGTAATTGCGTTCTAACGTGGTCAATTAAATCCGAACCGCAAGCCATACTAGTAATTAGAGTTGTATCGCTAATTGGAGAACAGTTATCACCAAAAACACCACCACCTAAAGCCGCAGCAATAGTTAACGAAACATCGGCACCTAATGTATGTGCCATTGGAACTCCTATGGGTATCATAATAGCAAATGTACCCCAGCTTGTTCCGGTGGCAAAGGCAACTACACATCCAACGGCAAAAATAATAACAGGTACCAAACTTGGTGTTAACCACGATTTAGTAAGTTCCGCAATATAAATACCTGTTTTAAGTTCTTTACATACAGCACCGATTGTAAAAGCCAAAAGCATTAACAATGCTAATGGAATTAAAGCCGAGATTCCGCTTATAACTATATCAATAGATTCTTGAAATTTAAATATCCCCTGTACTTTATACATCATCATACTAATAATAATTGAAGTTAGAACAGAGATAAGTACACTTGTACTACCCGAGCCCAAGCCTATTGCAGTGGCTGCAATTTGATGCCATGCCAATGTTTCCGTATTTTTAACACTTGGATAACCTGTAACTATTAGCATTACAGGCATCATTAATACCATAATTGCAATAGGGATTAACATATTAAAAGCTTTTGCCTTAACACCTTCTTTCTTTTCTGAAGCTAAAGCATCCGTACTTATTAAAGGTTTTGCATCATCGTTCATTAACTTTCCTGTTGTGCGTGTTCTATCTTCAGCTTTTTTCATAGGTCCAAAATCTTTTTTGCTAATTATAAAAAACGCTATTAAACCTATTGCAATCATCGGATAAAAATTAAACGGAAAGGCACTTACCAAAACTTGAAACGGATTTGTAAATCCTTGTGCGGCTAAAAGACCCATAATATATGCACCCCAAGCATTCAACGGAATAAGCACACAAGTTGTTGGAGACATTGAATGTGCAATATATGCCATTTTTTCGCGAGGTATTTTCAAATCATCAAAAATAGGTCTGTAAATACTGCCTACAGTTAATATATTTATACTTGTTTCAACAAAAACAATTAATCCGGTAAACATTGCCATTAATTGAACTAAAATTCTACTATTTACCGATTTCTTTTTTTCTAATTTTTTTAAAAACCCGTGCACAACAGAAATAAAACCTTCAGTTCCCCCGCTTTTTTGCACAAAAACTATTAATGCACCAACAAGACAGCTAAACATTATAGTTCTGGTATTACCAGCATCATTAAAAACATCCACCAATGCTTGAACCGTATTAAAAGTGCCCAATAAAGGGTTTCCCCCGCTAAGTATTAACCAACCGACCCATATACCCAATAATAAAGAAATAAAAACTTGTTTAGTACGTATCGCTAAAATAATTGCCAGTGCAGGCGGCAATAATGACCAAAATCCGTAACTTTCCATAAAATATTCCCGTTTCTAAAGTAATAACATTTTGACCTTACAAAATAATGATTTCTTTATTATTCTAAAATAAAAATCTTTAATAATCTTTAATAAGTTATACTTTGGTATAATGTAAATATAATTAAATATTTTTCCCCAAATAGGATAAGAGTTTTGCATGTGTTACTTTAAATATTTAATTTCTTACATTCGGTATTAATAGTTTGGGACTTTAATTATTAAAATGCGGTGTTGTAGTATTTGTTAATTC
>DAINPX010000222.1:0-5631 GCA_036743235.1 Melioribacteraceae bacterium | reverse complement strand
GATATTAGGTCCATGTAACATACCATTTTTAGATACATCGGTAACAACAATTCTTTCTACTCCATACGAAGATAATAAAGATGCATATTCAAGCGGTTCTAATCCGGTATCAATAGATCTACCTCTAACAATTACTTTATTATCAATAACATCAATTGCTGCAGCAATTTTTTTGCTTCCGAAATATTCTAATATTTTTCTAAATTCAGTAGGGTTAATAAATGCCAAAGAACCGATTACCAATCTATAAATTCCAAGATCAAATGCGCATTTAGCATCATCTAAATCTTTTATACCTCCGCCTAATTCAATAGGCACTATCACAGAGTTACATATTTCTTTAATTATTGAATGATTAATATGTGAGTTTTCATGTATTGCATCAAAATCTACAATATGAATACATCTTGCATTTTCTGCACGCCAAATCAAAGCCATTTCTAAAGGATCATTGTCATACTCCCTTACATTTAATTCAGGAATACCTTGAACAACTCTTACAGTTTTTCCTTTAGATATATCTATTGACGGAATTACTAAAATATTACTCATCGAAAGTTAATATCCCATTACGTTTAATAGTTTTTCTGGAAATAATTAATTTTTGTATTTCACTTGTCCCTTCAAAAATTCTTAACACTCTGGCATCGCGGTAATATCTTTCTATCGGCAATTCTCGTGAAAATCCCATCCCACCATGAATTTGTAAAGCTAAATCGGCAACTTCTGAAACAGCCTCTGAACAAAACAATTTTACTATAGCAGCCTCTTGAGAAATATCTTTACCAAGCTCGTAATTTTTAGCAGCTCTAAAAAGCATACTTTCCATAGCATAAATTTTTGATGTCATTTCAGAAATCATAAATTGTATTGCTTGAAATTTAATAATACTTTGGCCGAATTGCGAACGATTTTTTGCATATTCGACTGAAAGTTTTAACATTTCTTTAGAAGCACCTAACGAACACGCCCCAACACCTAAACGACCGGCATCAAGAGCACGCATTGCTATTAAGAAACCTCGCCCATCTTCTCCGATAATATTTTCTTTTGGAACAATAACATTATCAAAATGAACTGCATTAGTAACGCTACCCCGTATTCCCAGTTTCTTTTCTTTTGGACCAATTGATAATCCGGGCATCCCTTTTTCAACAACAAAACCTGTAATTCCTTTTTTTGTGCGGGCATAGACTGCGAAAATATCAGCAATTCCGGCATTTGTAATCCACATTTTTTCGCCGTTAATTATCCAATTAGAACCGTCAAAATCTGCCGATGTCCTTAAATTAAATGTATCACTTCCGGCATTGGGCTCGGTTAATACAAATGCTGCAATTTTTTTACCTGCTGTTAAATCAGGCATATATTTATGTTTTAAATCTTCATTTCCACCTAAATAAATTGAATTAGTGCCAATAGATTGATGTGCTCCAATAAATGTTGCTGTAGAACCACAACCTCTTGTAATCTCTTCCTGAGCAATGCAGAAGCCAATTTCTCCATAACCTCCTCCTCCATATTTTTCAGGAAAAGCAGTCCCCAATAATCCCATGTCTGCAATTTTTTCTATCAATTCTTGCGGAATCTCTTCAATTTCGTCAATTTTGGCTGCAACCGGTTTTATCTCTTTATTAGTAAAATCTTTTACAGCCTTTCTAAGTTCTTTTTCAACTTCTCCAAATTCAAAATCCATAGCTACATTTTCCCTTTTATTTGATACATAATATATTAAAAATTAAAAGAAATAAAAATGAATATGTACAAATATATATAAAGTATGAAAAATTAGAAAAAAAATGTTATTTTTAAATTTTGTATTATAAAATTTATTTAAAATGAAAAAAGATATTGAAATTATCCTTCCGGATAATGAAAAAATCAAATTAACCACATATGGTAAAAATCCTGATAATTATTCAAATCATCTTATTTATGTCCACGGATTCAAAGGATTTAAAGATTGGGGTTTTATACCTTATATGGGAGAATATTTTGAAAAGCTTGGAATATTTGTTATAACATTTAATTTTTCTTTAAATGGAATTGGAGAAGAGCCTACTGAATTTACCGAAATTGATAAATTTTCTAAAAATACATTCAGTCGTGAAGTATATGAATTAAACTTTATTCTTGAAAAATATCAAGCAGGTTTATTTGGAAATTCGATTAAAAATAAATTGTCTATTTTAGGACATAGTAGAGGTGGATCAATTGCCACGTTTTGTGGAAGTAATCCAATAGTAAACAAAGTTGTATTATGGGCTTCTATTGCAAAATTAGATAGATATACGGAAAGGCAAAAAGAGATATGGAAAAAAGAAGGTTTTGTTGAAATTGTAAATACCAGAACAAATCAAGTAATGCGATTAGACGTTTCTTTACTTCATGATATAGAAAGCAATAAAGACGATAGACTATCAATTGAAAAGGCAATTAAAAATTTAAATAAACCGTTGTTAATTGCACACGGCACAAACGATTTAACAGTACCTATAGAAGAAGGTTATCAGCTTTTAGATTGGAGTAATAAAGAACTTACTAATTTTATTAAGGTAGAAAAGGGGAGTCATACTTTTGATATTACTCACCCATTTATGGGGTCAAACGAAAAATTTGAATTTTTATTAAAAGAAACGTACAACTTTATAACTAAATAGGTAAATAATGGAAATTAAAAATTTAGTTTTTATTTTAGTATTTTTTTCGGCATTTGGCTTTTTGTTTTATAGCTTGAAAAGTAAAATAACTATGCTTAAAATTGGAAAACCAGAAAATAGGTTTGATAATATTAGTGAACGAGTAAAAAATGTTATACTGATTGCATTTGGGCAATCTAAATTATTACGTTACAAAATTGCAGGAATACTCCATTTTTTAATATTTTGGGGCTTTATGTTATTTATTTTTGCTGTTTTGGAAACAATAATACAAGGTTTTTATACACCATTTTCATTAGAGTTTCTAGGACCTTTATTTTCGCTAATAACTTTTACCCATGATGCATTTGGTTTACTAGTATTTATTGCAATAATCTTTTCACTTTTTAGACGTTATGTGTTAAAAGTTAAACGACTTGAAGTAGGAAAAGCCGGGAAATTAGATGCTGCATTTATCTTAATTATGATCATGTTTGTTGTAATTACAATGTTTGGTCAAAATATTTCACACTATATTATAAACGGATATAATTATACCAATTATGAATATAGACCGATTACCTCAGCATTTAGTAGCAATCTTTTTAACGGAGTTTCTGTTGAAAATGCAAAAATAAGTTACGAAATATTTTGGTGGGCTCATATTTTAATAATTTTTGTATTTATGAACTTTTTACCATACTCTAAACATTTTCACGTAATTACATCTGTTCCTAATGTTTATTTTGGGAAAACAGGTGATAGGAAGTATGCTCTTTCTAAATTAAATTTAGAAGAAGAAACTGATATTTTTGGAGTTGCTGACGTAAATCATTTAAGTTGGAAACATTTATTAGACGGATTTGCTTGTACTGAATGTGGAAGATGTACTGCAGCTTGCCCGGCTAATACAACAGGAAAATTACTTTCCCCAAGAAAAATAATTGTTGATATTAGACATAGAACCGAAGAAAAAGCTTCTTTACTCTTAAAAAATATAACTAATGAAGAATTATCAGATAAAACATTAGTTCATAATTATATTTCGGATGAAGAATTATGGTCTTGCACTACTTGTGGTGCTTGTGTACAAGAATGCCCGGTTATGATTGAACATGTTGATGCTATTATTGATATGAGACGTAATTTAACATTAACCGAGTCAGAATTTCCAAGTGAAATGAATAGTCTGTTTAAAAACTTAGAAAATAATTTTTCGCCTTGGCAAGTTAACCCTATGGATAGAGGGAAATGGGCAGAAGGTCTGGATATAAAAACTATGGCGGAAGATTCTGAAACCGAGTATTTATTTTGGGTTGGTTGTGCAGGGTCTTATGATTTACGTTCGCAAAAAGTTTCTATTGCAATTGCCAAAATTATGCAAAAAGCAGGTATAAGTTTTCGCATATTAGGGGAGGAAGAAAAATGTAACGGCGATATGGCAAGAAGACTTGGTAACGAATATCTTGCTCAGATGTTAATTCAAGAAAATATAGAAACATTAAATAAATATAATGTAAAAAAAATTGTTACTGCTTGTCCGCATTGATTCAATTCAATTAAGAACGAATTTCCCGATTTTGGCGGAAAATATGAAGTAATACATCATTCCGAATTAATATCGGATTTATTAAAAAATAATAAAATTAAGCTAAAAAATAACGAATTAAAACAACAAATAACATATCATGATTCCTGCTATTTAGGAAGATATAACGATATTTATAATGAACCACGAAAAGTATTAAATTCTATAAATAGTGTTGAACTTATTGAAATGGATAGAAATAAAGATAGGGGTTTTTGCTGTGGTGCCGGCGGAGGCAGAATGTTTCTTGAGGAAACTGTTGGAGAACGTGTTAATGAAAACAGAACAAAAGAAGCAATTGATACAGGAGCTTCTGTTATTGCATCCGCTTGTCCATTTTGTATGACGATGTTTAGTGACGGACTAAAAGCTTTTGATAAAAATGAAGCTATCTACGTAAAAGATATTGCTGAAATTGTATTTGAAAACTTAGAATAATAATTTGAGGAAATAAAGTAATGAGCGAGAAGTATAGTGAGATAATTGAGCTTGTAAATAGCTTAAACGAAGACGTTGAAAAATTTTATATTAAAGGAAGTGCCATTGCAGGTACAAGATTGCGAAAAGGTTTAAATGAATTACGTAATTTGGCAAAAGAGATGAGAGATGAAATACAAGATAAAAAAGCCGAAAAAAAAGCTTTAAAATAGTTTTTAACTCATTAAAATGTTCCGCATCGTTATATTCTTATCTGCGGAACTTTTTTTATTTTATAATAATTGAAATTTTATGCATATAATAATAAAAAAAATTACCATCTTAAAACTTTTACCTTTCATTTTTTTTATTTCCTCAAATAAATATATTAATAATGAAGAAATAAAAAAAACCGATTATGCAACAATTATATTTGTTGGCGATTTAATGTGCCATGGACCTCAAATTGAATCGGCACGGGTGAAAGAATATCCCGATAGTTTTAATTTTTTTGATACTTACAGATATGTTAAAAATTTTATTTCATCCGCAAATATTGCTATTGGTAATTTGGAAACCGTTATTGGAGGAAAAGAATTAGGTTATTCCGGTTTTCCGACATTTAATAGCCCTATTGATTACTTAAAGGGAATTAAAAATGCAGGATTTAACTTTTTAATTACTTCAAACAATCACTCATATGATAAAGGCAAAAAAGGACTATTACATACCATAGATGAACTTAATAAATTCAAAATCCCTTATACTGGCACATATAAATCTAAAGCTGATAGAGATTCAATTAGAATAGTTAATGTTAATAATATTAAAATTGCTATTTTATCATATACATATGGATTAAATGGTTATAAATTACCAAAAGGAGAAGAATATCTAACAAACCTAATAGATACTTCGATAATAAATAAGGACATATCCAAATCTAAAAATATGGGTGTAGATATAATACTTACATATTTTTAGATT
>DAINPX010000221.1:3583-5651 GCA_036743235.1 Melioribacteraceae bacterium | reverse complement strand
AAAGAAATTAAATCCTCTATTGGCATATTTATTTCAATGTTATCTTTCAGTTTCATTTCTCGATTCCTTTTTTCCGTTTATTTATATTAAGTGCACTAACTAACAATTCTACTTGTCTTATATCGGTAATTTCGGCAGCAATGCCACCGGCAAGTACTATTTGATTAATGTTGTATTTTTGCAGCTCGGTTAATTTGCTTCCTGCTTTTATTTCCAATGCAATGAATAATCCGTTAAGGCACGCAATTACATCGGGAACTCCGGCTTTACCTGTTGTTACGGTCTTAAATACATAAGCCCCGTTTTGTCGTAAGGTGTTTATCACTTTTGTTTGTAATTGTTGTTCTGTCATTTTCGTAATCCTTTTTGAAGTAATAAAGTGTATAATCTTTCTTTTTCATAACTACATCGTATATTTTTTGTTCAATTCCGTCTTGACTGAAAAGCCAGTGAATAACGGATTCTTTGGTTCTGTCTTTTGACTGCATGCGAGCCCTTGCCTGCCAATATAAAAGCGATGAGTAGTGAATGTTGTAAAAAATAATATAATCTGCAGTCTTTAAGTTTACGCCCATAGAACCGCTTTGTATTTGGCAGATAAATACTTTATCATCGCATTTATTAAACTCTTCCGGGCTATCGGTGCAGTTTGGAAAGATTGACCGTAAAATTTCACCTTCGGCAATGTAAACGTAATAGATCGCAATTTTTTTATTTTGGTAATTGGTTTTAATGTATTCAGCTTTTACGCTTGTTAGCTTCTTGGCAATACCGTTTTCGGTTTTTACGGTACCTGAAGATAATTGATGAACCTTTAACATCTTCTTTGCTCCCGTATCACCTAATATTACAGTATCATCCTTAAAAGTAAACATATCATCTTTTAAGAAACGCTCAATCAATCTTTTAACGTTTGGGTCTTGCGGTATAGTTATAATTTCTTCTTTTACTTCTTGGTTAAAATCTGCCTCTTTTTGAGAAATTGAAATAAAGAGTTCATCCAAAACGGGCTGAATTAATTCTTTATTTGCTTTTGCATAATCAATTATTTTAACTCCATTATATCTTTTTTCGCGTATTGTTACATAAATTTGAGCCCATTTATAAAACGTTTTATATTCGGCAAAAGGGGACTTATTACCTGCTACCCAAAATTGGTGATAAAGTTGGCTGTAGCTTTCCGGATTGGGAGTACCGGACATAAGTATTACGTTTGCATTATTTATCAACTCTTTTAGTCTTTTGGTGCGTAAAGAGGGCTTTGGGAAAGCTCCCAAGCTATGAGCTTCGTCTATTATCACTAAATCCCAATTACCGCTAATTTTGTGTAAGCTATCGTAATTAACGATGTGCAAATCGAAATAACGGGGGAGCATGTTATAATCTTCACGAATTGAAGATATTGCCTTTAACCTTGTTACAAATAGAACGTTTTTTGCTTTTATTAAATAAGCAGCAGCAAAAGCAGTTAAAGTTTTACCGGTTCTTACTTCCATAGCAAGATAGGGAACTTTACCTTTATTTAACAGCTCGGCAGCTTTTAACGCAGCTTGCTTTTGATAGTCTCGTAAATTCATTATTTATCTCTTAATTTAATTTCGGGGTTATTTATCTCTATACCGCCAAGTAAGTTTACTATGCTGCCGACTAACCCGGAACGATCCCGCAAAGAAATAACATCTGCTACAGCAAGGGGTTCGGCTTCAAGTTCCGGAACTTCCCCGCAGATAGTCATAATTGCGATTCGTTCTTCCAGTAATTCGAGTTCGTAGTCATCCATAGTCCTTTTGTAAATTTTAATTTGACGATCGTTATTTTCTTGTTTTGGCTGAGTAATAATTATTTTTTCTTCGGATTTTTGAGCTTGGGGAATAATAAATGAAGAAAAGTTTCTCGGGGGCACTTTGGCACTTTTTGAGGGGCTTTTTCTATTATACTCTATATATACACCACTTTTTACCATTTTCTTTCTTTTTCTCTTTATTTTTAAATTATTTTTATATTTAAATTTAAAAGTGGAAAAGTGCCCCAATTACTATAAAATATTATAACTAAATAAATTAAGCGG
>DAINPX010000221.1:0-3483 GCA_036743235.1 Melioribacteraceae bacterium | reverse complement strand
GTATAATGTAGTCTTTTGTTCCCTTCCACATCGTTTTGGAGCTTTGAGACATAAGTAAAAAAGTACTCTTGGAACGCTTCATCGACCGATTGAGCAAGTTTACGAGCGTTAAGATTAATTTGTTTATAGGTCTTTAAGCCCTCTTTTAAGTAGTATTGAATGCAGCCAAAAATAAATAAATAAAAATCTCGCCATTCATCTTCCGTCCAGTCCTCAAAAAATTGCTTGCCAAAATCGTGTATCGGCTGATGAACATCATTGTAGCAAGGTGCAAATTCTATTTCGATAATCCTTCTTTTTGTAGAGATAGAAGTATCGGGGATAGTGTAATTTGTTGTAAGAATAAATTTAGGGCTATTTAAGAAGTCGATAGTAATAGGGTTCATATTCTTTCGCTCAATCTCTAAACCTTCCGTAATCATTGAATAAAGCCTATCTACAGGAAAGAATTTAGTGGCGTCATCAAACCAAAGGATTTTGGTATCATGGCGAACACGTTGGAATTTGAATTGAGAATCGAACTTAAAATTACGAGCGTCTATTTTTAGAGTCTCACGGAAGTGGGATATTGCTTTAGCTACAAGACTTTTACCGGTGCCTCCTTGCGATGAATTTGGATCGGGGTTGGCATGGTTACCTTCATCACAAAGAACAGGCATTTTTACAATTGACGGTGATTTATAACGACTGCACATATACCCGATGATAGAGATGAGAGAATAGTATCTATCGGGTGTATTTTCATAGTCTGTAATTTTTTTAACAAAGGTGTGGAAATCGCTATCTTTAGGCTCGGATTGTAAATTCACAAGCTTTTCCTTTATATGTCTTCTCCATACATAACCTTTCAAGTCTTCGTAGTATTTTGTTTCAATAGCGTTTGCGGTTATTTCAACAAAACAATCGGAGAAAAAGGCAAAGACTAAATCTTTTGTATCTGTGTTTATTTCACCGGTAAAAGAGGGCAAACTTGCGAGCTGTTCTTTGCTGGTTAAAAGCTTCCTATTTTTGATAACATAAGCTTTCTCATCACCTTCAAATAAAGACTCGAGGAAATCGCCTATAACGTGAACGGGAACTTCTTCAATAACCTTATTAATAACTCGGATGATGTAATAAGACTGATCGTCATCATATCGGTAAAAACCGTTAGCCGATAGGATTTCTATTAATATACGCCAATCTATTTTATAGCTTACAAAATTTCCTTTTTTGAAAACTTCCAAGAAGTAGGAGTATGTTTTTTCTTCTTTTTGAGGATCGTAATCCGGCGAGCCAAAGCCCATTGTTACAAGCTCTTTGGCTGCTGCCGAAAAGTTTTTATCGTGTTTAAGATAGGCGAATATTTGGAAATTGGAATAACCCCGTTCACTTTCAAAAGGTAAACAGTTGGTTGACCATACATATAAAGTTGTTCCGTTGTAACAGCAGCTTATACTTTTATTTGTTTTACCCGGACGTCTCCAAAATTGAGAGTCGCCACGAGAATACATATATTTATAACCATTTTCGGTTAAAAGGTCTGTTATTATGTTGCTTGCTTCGGCAGAGGCGTTAAATAAATCGCCTGCACGGTTACCGTTACTTTTTTTAGGCTTATCTATGGTATAGTTACCGAAATAAGTGTTCTCCATTCGACAGAGACTAAATAAATAGTCTCTGTCATCCGGAGATATGGTGCCGATACGAGATAATGAACCGCTTGTAACTTTATAACCGGGAGTAGATTCGCAAACAACATAACCGCCTTCGCCTCTTGTTTCAACAACTGTTTCGGTTTTACCGTTTAGGGTTGCCCTTGCAAGCTTAAGGTTACCTGCAATTTCCGAACATCTATAATATATATGATAACCGCCGTTAATTGTTCTTTCAATAACCAAAGTACCGGATTTTACAAGTTGTTTGAAATATGAATCTGCGTAAAAACGTTGTAAAATTTCTCTTGCGGTACCAAGTTTATTATCTATATCTATAACCTCAAGATTACCGCTTACCTGACCGCAAATAATAGCAATACCGCCGGAGCCGTTTAAGGGCTGGGATAATTGGTTGAAAACCGAAATATCTATAATTTCGTATTGATATTTTTTCCATTCGGTAGCCGGCTTTTTAAGAGGCATAACGACCGGTATTATACTTAATCCGGAGTTGATGAATTCAGAAGCTATTGTAATTATGTTTAAGTCCATTTATATAAATACTATTTAAAGTCGGTAAATTTGGGGGCTATAAACCCCCGTTAATTAAAATGGTAACTCTTCTTCGTCATTGCCTGCAGCAACAGGAACGGCAACAGGCTTAGGATCGTTAACCGGTGGTTTAGTAGCTTGCGGAGTAACGGTAGCTTGGTAATTTTCGGCTACATAAGTTAGTAAAAACAAAGCTCTTTCATTTTTCAAAATGTCTTTTTCCATTTTGGAAAGGTTTGTTTTTTTAGGTGCGGGAAAATCATTTATATATTTAAGCGGCTCACCTTTTTTTATTATTAAAAAATGATTATTAACGTTAACCCATTCGTTTTTATCGTTAAGGGTTTGAACCATTACGTTATTAAATACATTTTGGCTGTCCGGTATTTTAGTACCCCAAACAGATATTTTGATATCGTTGGTTGAGTTTAAGTAAGACAAAGAACCGATAATATTGGCAGCGTGGGGGGCGTCTGATTTAACTTGTAGAATAAAAACATTACCTTCGTCATCGGTTAAACGTAAGTTAAAAGCGGGTCCATAATCGGAATCACGAACGGTAATAGATTGAAAAGTAGCAATTAAATTACTAAAAGCTTGACGCCATTTTGGCGTGCCTTTTTCGGCTTTATAATAAAAAGCGTTATCTGCGGGTTTGTTATCGGGTTCATAAGGGGTATCAATAACAAGTTTGCCGTTAGATATTTTAATAAAAGTGGCGTTTTGGTTGTCGTTGCTGTAAAGTGGCATATTTTATCTCCTATTAATAAATTGATATTTTGTTAGGCATGTTAAAAAGTTTCGGTTTAGTGGGAACGGGTTTGCGTTTCCATAATTTGTGAATATCTAAAAATGCGTTAAAATTTTCGTTAATAATGGCTTGCGGGTTATCCTCAATTTCTTCTTCAGAGCCGTATAGTTTTACTGTTTTGCAAGAAAACCCCTCAATACCAAGTTTATTACTGCTTTTAGTATGTAAAATTAAATTGTTTGCTATTTTTATATTCGGGTACATTTCTTGAAAGGCATGGGTGTAAGCTGCTACCTGTAACCAATAATCGTCATGAATTTCACGTGAGGTTTTTAAGTCTGCTATATAAATGCCTGAGGGCAAATAAACGGGCTTTTTACCGTCTATTAAATAACTTCCGTCTTTAATCTCTAAAACAAGGTCAATAGAGCCTGCAAATTTGTGTTTATGCGAATAGACGATAAGTTCGTTATGTAAAATAACCGGCTTTACTATTTTGAAAAACTGTGCAATGCGGTGTAATTGAATAGCGTCCCACTGGTC
>DAINPX010000220.1:0-5691 GCA_036743235.1 Melioribacteraceae bacterium | reverse complement strand
GCTTATGTATCATTATCAAATATTCAAAACTATCCGACAACGTTAAGTAATGCTACAAAACTTGTAACTTGGTCATTTAACATGTGCCAAACTAGAACTGATCCTTCCGGGTTTGATAGTGACGAATATGGAATAGCGTTTATTTTAGCCAGCTCTTCATTGGATATGAATACTGCAAACGGTTATGCTGTTGTAGTTGGAAATACAGGTTCTCCCAATCCAATTAGGTTGACATATTTTACTAACGGAATAAATGCTAACTCTAAACTATTTAACATTATATCAGGAAGTGAAGATGTTTCAAACAATTATTCAAGTATTAAAGTAACTTATAATCCGACAAATAATATTTGGACTTTATACGGAGATATTAATACGGGTTCGTTTAAAAGAACAGATACTAGATTGACAAATACTTTAATCGGTAATTCAATAAATATTACTTATACAAATGTTAATCTACCTTATTTACTTGTGTTGTATAAGCATAACACAAAAGCAACTGAATCATCAATTTTTGACGATATTTATGTTTCTAATCCCGATAACATGTTACCCGTTGAACTCCACTCGTTCGGAGCTATCAGAAACAATGATAAAGTAATACTAAATTGGCAGACAGATACCGAGATAAATAACTTAGGTTTTGAGGTTCAAAAACTTAACGAAGATACTTGGAATAAAATCGGTTTCGTTAACGGAAAAGGAAACAGTAACGTAAAAAACGAGTATAGTTTTATAGATACAAATAAATCGATTGAAAAAACAGCATATAGATTAAAACAACTTGATACCGATGGACAGTTTAGTTTTAGCGAAATTGTATATGCCGAAGGTTTTTTAACAAATTTAGATTATAAATTATATCAAAATTATCCTAACCCATTTAATCCTTCCACTACAATAAAATATCAAATACCCAAAGACGGTATGGTAGAATTAAAACTTTATGATATTTTAGGGAACGAGATTAATACATTAATAAAAGAACATAAAACAAAAGGTCAATATACTTTAAATTTCGATTCTAAAAATTTGGCAGCGGGTGTATATATTTACAATATAAAAAGCGGATATTACACAGAATCGAAAAAAATGATTGTATTGAAATAAATAATAACGAGTGAAAAATGAGAAGTAAAATATTTTGGATAGTTGAACTGGATATTTTAGAAAAAGACAAAATCAAAATTGAATTATTTATGAAAGATGTTTTTGAAGCTGCAATTATGGATGAAGAAGGGACGTTAAGCAACGAATGGTTTATTACCGATGATTTTGCCAAATGTACAATGATTGATAGATACTTAGATAACGATGCGGTTTTATCTCATTTATCAATTTTTGATACTAAGTTTAATGAACGATTTAATAACTATTTTAAACTTACACGATTTGTTGTTTACGGTGAACCTGACGAAAGAGTAAAAAAAGCAGTTGAAGGTTTTAATCCTATTTATATGCCGCATTATGCCGGTTTTGAGAAATAACAACTAAAAATTATTGTTGAATTTCCTAATTTACTTGACTTTATAATAAAAGTTGCCTATATTATATTTCACTTATAATAGGGGAATATAAGTATGAAAACATCGGGAAGCATAGAACTATCTCTACGTAAATTTGTAGCCCCGGAATATATATTTGGAATTGACGCAAGAAAGCTTGCCGCCAATTATTGCAAAAAACTTGCCGCCGAAAATATACTGTTGGTTACAGATAAAGGATTACAAGATACACCTTTAGTAAACGAACTTGAATTACTTTTGCAAAAAGAAGGGCTGGCTTACACTATTTACGATGCTGTTTCTCCCAACCCAAGGGATTATGAAGTAATGAAAGGAGCGGAAGTTTATAAAGCGAACAAATGTAATATTATTGTTGCTTTGGGCGGAGGCAGTGTACTTGATTGCGCAAAAGGGATAGGTATTGTAGTCACCAACTTTAATGATATAAGAAGTTTTGAAGGGATTGATAAAATAGAAAAACCGACTCCTCCGTTAATTTGTATCCCCACCACTGCAGGTTCATCGGCAGATGTATCACAATTTGCAATTATTAACAACACCCAAGAAAAATATAAAATGGCAATAATTAGCAAAGCATTAGTACCCGATGTGTCGTTAATAGATCCTATTGCTTTAGAATTTATGGGTAGCTATTTAACTGCCTGCACGGGAATGGATGCCTTGGCACATGCTTTTGAGGCTTATGTTTCTAATGCCAATTCTCCGTTTACGGATTTATATGCAATTGAATCGATAAAATTAATTCACGATAATTTAATATATACTATATTAAATCCCGAAAATTTACAAGCAAGAGGTAAAACCGCATTAGGCAGTTTGTATGCAGGTTTGGCTTTTTCAAATGCCAGTTTAGGATGTGTCCACTCGTTGGCACATAGCTTGGGTGGATATTTGGATTTACCGCATGGCGAGTGCAATGCGATATTATTGCCCCACGTTGTAGATTACAATTTTGATAGTGCAAACGATCGATATAAAAATATTGCAAAAATATTTAATTTGGATGTTGAAAACTTACCCCTTAATAAAGTAAAAACAAAACTAGTTGATTATTTAATTGAATTTAAAAAGAACGTTACTATTATTGACACATTAAAAAATAAAGGTGTTAAAACCGATATAATTAATGCACTTGCAGATAAAGCAATAAAAGATCCTTGTAATGCTACAAATCCCAAAGCACCTACAAAAACCGATTTGGCAACAATATATAGCGAAGCATTGTAAATGGAAGAAAATTTTGAATTACAAAGAGATAAAATAATCGGTTTAGGTGAAAACTCATTTAAAAAAAGTTATTACCCCGAACTACAATCAAAAATATTTGAACTGGAAACAGGTTATTTAAATCTAACCAACGCTTTTAACAGTATTAACGACTCGCTGGTAATTCACGATGTAAGCGGAATTATTCATTTTATAAACAAACAAGCCGAAAAGTTTTTTAACATAAACGACAGTGAACTAACAAATTTAAGTTTGTTTGATTTAATTTTGCCCGATGCCGATATTAATACATTAAAAGATGTATTTGAAATTGTTTACAACGGTGAACCCAAAATTGTAAATTTAATATGTAAACCGACCAATTCCGAAGAAAGAATAAATGTACAAGTATCGTTAAATAAGGTATTTTGGTATGGTAAAAATTTACTGATTTCGGTTATTCGCGATTTTTCGGAAAGAATTAAATTTGAAAAGGAATTAATAAAAGCTAAAACAAAAGCAGAGGAAAGTGACAATTTAAAAACTTCATTTTTACAAAATTTGTCACACGAAATACGAACTCCGTTAAATGCAATAAACGGTTTTAGTGTTTTATTAAATAAACCCGAATATAACGAGGAAGAGAAAAGAAATTTCACAAATATTATTCATAAAAGTAGCGAACAATTGTTAAATATTGTTTCAGATGTTTTAACAATTTCGGGATTGGAAACAAATCAAGAAAAAATTGATACTACAACGGTTTCGGTAAATAAACTATTAATGGAATTAATAGAACAATATGAACTGAAGGCAACTAATAAAAATATAACTGTTTCGGCTTCTTTTGCTTTAAGCGATAGAAATGCAGAAATACACATTGATAAAAACAAATTAAATCAAATTCTTTCCAATTTAATTTCCAATGCCATTAAATTTACTAATAAAGGATTTGTAAAAGTAGATTACCATTTAGAAGATAACAAGTTATTGTTTGCGGTATCGGATACCGGTATTGGCATCAAGAATGAAGCACAGAATTATATTTTTGAAAGATTTAGACAAGCAGATAGCAGCATACAATTTGAATACGGCGGTATTGGTTTAGGATTATCAATTGCTAAAGCGTTTGTTGAATTGTTAGGTGGTAAAATTTGGGTTCAATCGGAATTAGAAAAAGGTTCTACTTTCTTTTTTACTATTCCGTATAAACCGGTTTATAATATTGATATTAAAAAAGCTAAGGTAATTAAAGAAAAGGATAACAGAATTATTTTAATTGCCGAAGATGAGGAAATTAATTATTTATATTTAGAGTTAATTCTAAAAAAACTTAATTTTATTATTCTACATGCATGGAACGGAAAAGAGGCTTTTGAGATATGCGAAAAAAACAATAAAATAGGCTTGGTTTTAATGGATATAAAAATGCCTTTAATTGATGGTCATTCAGCCGCCAAAATGATACGTAAAGTTTACCCCGAAATCCCTATTATTGCTCAGTCTGCATATGTGTTGCAAAACGATAGACAATCCTATTCCGATGTATTTACGGAATTTTTAACTAAACCTATTGCTATGCCCGTTTTAACAAAAACCGTATTAAAATATTTTAATTAACATTTGTTTTTAGTAATTATTTAACAAAAAAAATTCCCCTTAATTACAAATAGTTGATTAGAATTTGTTTATACATTCTTTTTACCAATTCCATCTTAAATTCTGCATATTTTATAATTTTGCCAATTTTTATTGTCAAAAATCCATTTAATGTTTTTATTCGGATATCAATTTCCGATTTTAGTTGACTTATACAATTTAATTGGCTATATTGAAAAAAAGCACCATACGGTTCAAAATAGCACTAAAATAAATTGTGGTTAAAAAGTATAATGTTTTTATTAAGATAGCAAGGTATAATTAATAATTAACTAAAGAGGAAGATATGAAAAGAACTATACTATTATTATCAATACTTTTGTTAATTTCCGGCGGTTCGGTAATTAATGCACAAATATACTCTACAACTACAGGAGGAAATTGGGCAGATACTACAACCTGGATCGGATATAGAATTCCGACTGCAAATGACTCTGTTATTATTCAAGGTCCGGTTACTTTTTATTTTACCAATGCAGTTGTTAAACATTTACATCTCAAAGAAGGTGGCTCTTTAGTTGATGGATGGATTAGCACTTTAAGAATTTTAGGAAATTACAAAATTGATGCTGATATAACCGCCGGACCACCGCAAGTATATGTAGGCGGTAATTTAGAAATTAATAAAAAATGGAGCGGGAATACTCAATTAAACTTTACAGGGGTTTTAGAGCATAAAATAAAAATAGGTGCAAGTGCTGAATTTGGACCGGCTTGGATTATTGCAGATTCGTCAAGATTAATTGCATTATCGGACTTTAAAATTATATCGGTTTCGGGAACGGAAACCAGAATTAAGGAAATAGATTTATCGGGAGGTTTTAATTTACATTTAACAAATTGTAGATTAGGAGGAAACGGAGGAAACTATACTATAACAAAAGTTAAAGGAGCGGGAAACAATATTTATTTTAGTTCAAGAAGAGATTTACAACATTATTTTGAAAACTGTGAACTTGAAAATATTAATTTGTACGGTTATTCAATATTTACCAGCAATGTTAAATTTATTGGTACTGTTACAAATGTTGACACCATGGTAGCAGGATTTACAACTCAGCCAATTACTATTGAGGGGAATTTTATAAATAACGGAACTATTCCCAACCGTTATTTAAGTTTTAATTGTTACGGAAATATTATAAATAACGGATTATTTATGGTATCTAATCTAAACTTTATTGGAATTAACGATTTTAAAGTTAAAACCGCAATAGGTAAATATATTGATTGCTCTTCACTTAATGTAAATGACGGTAAATTAATTGCCGACAGTGATTTATATTTAAAAGTTAGC
>DAINPX010000219.1:0-5702 GCA_036743235.1 Melioribacteraceae bacterium | reverse complement strand
TTTATATAAAAATATTCCTATTGTTGCAGTTACAGCTTATACTTCTGATACAGATAAAGAGGAGTTTTTTAAAGCAGGTTGCTCTCATTACATTTCAAAACCTTTTGACAGAAAAACTTTAATTACCCAACTTGAGCATTTGATTAATTAGTATCATTTATTCTTTTGTTTTGAGATTAATAAGTCTTTTTTGGGGGTAAAAAATATTATTTAATACGTAGATTTTTAGTAAAACAGTTTTAAATAATACTTTATTTTGTATATTATTGTATTGTACATCATTAATGATGTTAGATTAAAGATGAGCAAATAATAAAACGAATTAATAGTATTAAGTATATAAAAAGTAACTGTATTTGGTTCTTCTTATTTATGATACCGGATTAATGATATTTTGTGTATAGTAAAATAAATTAATTAAGCTAATAACTTGAGGAAGTGATTATGAGTTTATTAAAAAATATTACTATATTTCTTCTATTTTTATCGCTTAATACCTCAAGAATTTTATTAGCACAAAATATAGAAAGACACGAGGCAATTGCTGCATATATTTATAATTTTACCAAAAACATTAGCTGGCAGAATGAAGATAAACTTAATAAATTTGAAATACTAATTTATGGTAACGATGAAAAATTATTTGACGAATTAAAAAGTTTATCGGCAGGGAAGAAGATAAGAGGAAAAAATTTTAATGTTTCTATGTCTATTAGCATTAAAGATATAGAAAAAAAACAAATAATATTTATACCCGAAGGGCAAATAAACAACATTCCAAATGTATTTGATATAATTGAAGGTAAAAGTGTACTATTAATTACCGAAAATTATAAAGAAAAAAGAAACATAATGATAAATATTTTCAAATCCGGTGAAGGCTCACTTCAGTTTGAAATAAATAATGCAAATATTTTAAACCAAAATTTAAAGGTTAATGATGATATAATTTTATTAGGAGGAACCCAAATTGATGTGGCGCAACTATATAAGCAAGGGCAACAATCTTTAAGAGATATGCAAAAAGCTATTGATAGATATAAAGAAAATGTAAAAAAATTAAGTGAAGTATCAGCGGCAAAAAATAAGGAAATTAGAGAACAAAAAGATAGTTTGGAAGAACAACAAAAGAGGATTATTCAACAAGAAGAATTATATAAAAAACAAAATTTGCTGCTTAATAAATTAAACGGCGAATTATTGTTAAAAGAAGAAAATATTACAAAGAAACAAGAGATTTTGAATGCTCAAGAAAAGAAGATAGAACTGCAAAAAAAAGATTTGGAAAAAGGGAAAGAGGAACTGATTGAACAAAATTTAAAAATAAATAAACAAAACATAGAAATAAAGAAAAAAAGCGAACAGATATTACAACAGGGGAGTAAAATAAACAAACAGGAAAATTTAGTCTATTTTTTAACAATCAGTTCGTTGTTATTAATTAGTCTGTTTATTTCTATTTATAGAAGTAACAGAATGAAAACACGCTTAACCGCAGAATTGGAAAAAAAGGTGGCTGAAAGAACCGTTGAACTTTTAGATGCAAATGATAAACTGATTATTGAATTAGGTGAGAGAAAAAAAGCAGAAAACGAATTAAATAAATACAAAAATCATCTTGAAGAAATGGTTGAAGAACGGACAAGAGAATTAGAGGCAGCCAAGGAAAGAGCAGAATCGGCAGATAGACTTAAATCGGCATTTTTGGCAACAATGTCTCACGAGTTGCGAACGCCATTAAATTCGATTATCGGTTTTACCGGTATATTAATAAAACAAATTGCAGGTCCTTTAAATGATGAACAATTAAAACAATTGAATATGGCTAAATCCAGTGCAAAACATTTGTTGGATTTAATAAATGATGTTTTGGATATTTCTAAGATTGAAGCAGGTGAATTAGTAGTAACGTATTCACCCTTTGATTTTAGAAAGTCACTGCAAAAAGTTGTGTTGTCGGTTCAACCGTTGGCAGTAAAAAAGAATTTGGAGTTAATTCTTGAAGTATCGGAGGAAATTTCTATTATTAATAGCGATTGTAGAAGGATTGAACAGATTTTTCTTAATTTAATTAATAATTCTATTAAATTTACCGAAACCGGATATATTAAAATTGAGAGCAGAATAAAAGATAAATTTATTGAAACAAAAGTTATTGATACCGGGATTGGTATTAAAGATGAAGATATGAATAAGTTATTTAAACCTTTTAGTCAAGTAGATACCGGAATAACAAGGGCACACGAGGGAACCGGTTTGGGGTTATCGATTTGTAGCAGATTAGTAAGTAAACTTGGCGGTTTAATTAACGTTACAAGTAAAATTGGAGAAGGTAGTACCTTTTCTGTTTTATTACCTATAAATAATATAGAAGATAAATAAAGGAATAAAATGAAAACCAAAATATTGATTATTGAAGATAACGAACAAAACATGTATATGCTTACATTTTTGTTAGAAAGCTGCGGTTACGCAATATTGCAAGCTTTCAGCGGTCCAAAAGGAATTGAAATTGCTATTAGTTCTATTCCCGATATTATTCTTTTGGATATTCAGTTGCCTGAAATGGATGGTTATACTGTTGCAAGAAATATTAGAAAAGTGGAACAATTAAAATTTACTCCTATTATTGCTGTAACATCTTATGCAATGCCAGGAGATAGAGAAAAGGTAATGGAAGCCGGAGCTACCGGATATATTGAGAAGCCAATAGACCCGGACACTTTTATTAATCAAATGAACTCTTTTTTACCTGCTACATTAATTAAAACTTAGAGAGAGGGTATAACTTTATGAATATAGTAATTGTAGATGATAAGATTGAAAACTTATATTTACTGGAAGCATTATTAAAAGGTTACGGTCATAACGTTTATTCTGCAAAAAACGGAGCCGAGGCTCTTGGAATAATGCATAAAAATAAACCCGAATTAATAATATCCGATATCTTAATGCCGGTTATGGATGGATATTCGTTATGCATTGAATGTAAAAAAAATGATAATCTAAAAAATATTCCTTTTATTTTTTACACGGCAACTTATACCGATCCCAAAGATGAAGAATTTGCTTTAAACCTTGGTGCGGATAAGTTTTTACTTAAGCCAATAGACCCTGATATTTTAATAGATGAAATTGAAAATATTAAGCAAAATTTTTATGAAAAGGAGAACTTTATTAATAATGATAATGAAATAGATGAAAAAATTGTATTAAAAGAGTATAACGAAGCATTGATTAGAAAACTTGAAGATAAAATGGCAGATTCCGAAAGGTCTGAAAAAGAATTAATAATGAAGAATATTGCATTAGAAAAGGAGATAGAAGAAAGAAAACGTGCCGAAAAAATTATAAACGAGTATTCCGCAAATTTAGACTCGCTAATAAACAATAGAAATGAGTTAATATGGTCAATTAATAAAAACTATGAATTTATTATTATTAATAATTTATATAAAGAGTTTTGCAAAGAAATTTATAATTCCGAAATTTATGAAGGTATTAATGCTCTTCAAATTTTTAATTCCAAAGATAGAATGTTTTGGGAAAATAATTATAACAATACGCTAACGGGAAAGCGTATTTGGTTTGAATTTATTGTTCAAAAAGCCGAAAAATCGGTTTACTATGAGGTGTTTCTTAATCCAATTTATTCAGTTGAAAAGGTAGTCGGCTTATCGGCAATTAGTTACGATATTACGGAAAGGAAACGTGCAGAGATGGAATTAAAAGCCGCCAAAGAAAAAGCCGAAGAGATGAATAGGTTAAAATCTAATTTTTTGGCAAATATGAGTCATGAATTAAGAACTCCGTTAATGGGAATTTTGGGATATGCCGATTTACTTAATGATGAAATACAAAAACCCGAACATAAAAAAATGATCAAAGATATTCTTTCATCCGGTAAAAGATTGAGTGAAACTTTACAGCTGATTCTTGATTTAGCTAATACGGAATCTAACCAGATTAAAAAAGTTGAAAAGCTTATTGATGTTAATAAAATAATTAAAGATTGTATTAAAAGGTATGATAATTTAGCACAAAAAAAGAATTTGCAAATTAATTATACCGAAAAATCTATTATGGCATACATTGATGCACGGTTATTAAGCCGAATTGTTGATAATTTGTTGAATAATGCACTAAAATATACAAATATAGGTCATATAGATGTTGAAATTGATGATGAAATTATTGTAGGAGTAAAACATTTATTTATTAAAATTACCGATACAGGAATTGGAATAAGTAAAAAAGATCAAGCTATTATATTTGAAGAATTTAGACAAGCAAGCGAAGGGTGGAGCAGAAATTTTGAAGGGACAGGGTTGGGCTTAACAATTGCTAAAAAAATGACAGAAATAATGGGGGGCTTAATAACTGTTGAAAGTGAAGTAGGAAAAGGGTCAACTTTTATAGTTAAAATTCCCGTTTTTGAATCTAATTCTGAAAGTCATAATACTTCCGAGAACATTTCTTTTGAACATAAACCAAATGTATCCAAAAGGATTCTTTATGTTGAAGATGAAGAGATTAACAGAAGTTTAATTAAAGCTTATTTGAATAAACATTACGAATTGGATACAGTTGCCTCCGGAATAGAAGCATTTGATTTTACAAATAAAATTAATTATGATTTGATAATGATAGATATAAATTTAGGTACGGGAATAACAGGTTTGGAGGTAGTTAAAAAATTAAGAGAAAGAGATAGTTATGCTAATACACCTATTATTGCAGTAACTGCTTATACAATGGCAGGCGATAAAGAAAAATTTTTATCAAACGGCTGTACTCATTATTTAGCAAAACCTTTTACACGCGCTTTATTGCTTAAAATGTTGGAAAATATCTTTAGTGAGAAAAGCAAGGAATAATTATAAACTAATTATTCCTTATTAATCTTTTTTAATATTAAGTAATTTAATTATTAAGTTTTGTACTAACGTAATACAACGAGTTGTTATTTAAACCGATGAAATTTAATATTCCGGAATTATAATCAAAAATTTCGTTTCCTCCAATCCAACTATACAATTTGCTTTCATTATCATTTAATATTGCTCTAAATTCGTTTCCTTCTCTAACTAACAAATATAAATTTTTATCGTCTTTTGAAAATGAGGCATATTTAATCTCATCATATTTCTTGCTTTCTTTTCCGTTTACGGAATATATATTTTTATTTTCGGTAATTCCATTGTTTACAAAGAATTTTCCCGTAAAACTAAAGAAGTAAAAATGCATATCATCATATTCTTTTTGCTTAACACCATCCTTTACAATAAAAATTTTATTGTTTAGTTTGGCAGCATAAACCACACTATTATCCGCAGGATTAAAAACAGGGTAAAAAACTTGGTCAAAAACTTCGCCTTCCTTATTATTTATTACCATACTCATCTTATTATCGGACTTTTGACTAATATAGACAACTGTTTTACCGTCATAACTTAAATAAGGGAAAGAAGGGTAATCTTGGGCAGCAATACTTATTCCGTCATAATAAATATGCCATTTACCATTCTTTTTTGCAGTAAAAACATAATGCCTTCCTGTAGAATCGGTAATTAATGAATTTTTTAGTATATCATCAAATGTTCCTATTTTATTACCGTTATGAACAACATAATACTCTGTAACAGTAGCAAAATTTTTTTTGTAATCGCTGTATGAGTAATTTGCGGTATAATAATAATTCT